>CAUZBA010000198.1:0-6430 GCA_963577635.1 Phycisphaerae bacterium | reverse complement strand
ACTGGTCAACTACGACAGCCCTTCGTCGCTCCGTCGCTCCGTCGCTCCGTCGCTGACAAGCGCCGATCGCTCCATCACTCTGCTTCCCTGCCCAGCGACAACCGGCGTCTTGGTCCAAAGACAATGAACATCGCCCTGATCATCGAGCAATTCGATCCGGAAGGCGGCGGGGCGCAGCGATCGCTGGCTCAGATCGCGCATCATCTCATGGAGCGTGGACATCGCGTCACGGTGATCACGGGCTCTTATTATTCGCGGCCGCAGATGGGGGATCTGCACGTGATTTACCTTTATCCTCAGAAGCGCCGCTCGGCGTTGTCGTCGCTTCAACTGGCCCGTTGGGCTCGCGACAAGGTCGCCAACGGCCGATTCGACGCGAGCCTTTCCGTAACGACGGCGATCCCCGCAACGGTGGTTCAACCCCGCAGTGGCACGGTTCATGAGACTCAGCGTCGCAACGTGGCCCTTCGGACGGGTGTCGCGGCGCAATGGCTCAAGCGTGGTCTACTCGCGGTGTCGCCCAAGCAGCGCACGCTGCTTTATCTCGAGAAACGCGCGCTGGCCGATCCGACGGTGCAGCAGTTCGTCGCCGTGAGCCGATACGTCGTCGAACAGCTCGTCGGGCATTACGCGATCGACCCGTCACGTGTGACGCTGGTACCCAACGCGGCCGAGGTGCCGGACGTCGAACCAAAGCAGAGGGCATCCTGGCGGTCCGAGGTGCACCGTGGCTTCAAGGTGCCGCCCGACCGGCCGGTATACCTGTTCGCCGCTTACAATCCGCGTCTGAAGGGCTCTCGATCGCTGTTGCAGGCGGTGCGCCGCCTCAAGGACCGCGGCGTGGACCTGACGCTGATGCTGGCCGGTCGCCAAGTCTATGATCAGCAACGCCTGGCGGCCCAACTGGACATCCGGGACCGGATCCGCTTCGTGGGTTCAACGAACAGGATGGAACAGTTCTACGCGGCGACTGATGTGACCGTGCATCCGACGTACTACGACCCGGCCAGCAAGGTGGTCATCGAATCGCTGATGATGGGCGTCCCGGCGATCACCACGGCCTACAACGGGGCCAGCGACCATGTCGTTGGGGCCAACCACGAATCCCGCGGTCGGGTCATCGACGACCCGTCGGACATCGATGACCTGGCTCAGGCCATGGCCGAGCTGGCCGACCCCGACGAGCGCCGGCGGTGCGCCGCGGCAACGGCCGGCCTCGCCGATACCCTGTGTATGGCTCGGCACGTGGATCGGCTCGAAACGGTGCTCGCCGAGGCTGCCGAGCGCCGTGCGAGCCAACCGGACGCTGCCTTGCAAGGCGAACCACCTCCGGCGTACAATGGCGGGCTCGACTGATACGTGCCCAGAGGCCGACCTACATGCCCACCATCAACCAGCTTGTTCGAAATCCCCGCAAGACCCCGAAGGCCAAGAGCAAGGTCAAGGATCTGGAAGGCAGCCCGCAGAAGCGGGGCGTGTGTCTCCAGGTCAAGACGATCACGCCGAAGAAGCCGAACTCTGCCCTGCGCAAGGTGGCCCGCATCCGCCTGTCGAACGGCAAGGAGATCACGGCCTACATCGGAGGTGAAGGGCACAACCTTCAGGAACACAGCATCGTGCTCGTGAGGGGCGGGCGCGTCCGCGACCTTCCCGGCGTGCGCTACCACGTCGTTCGCGGAGCCCTGGACTGCCTCG
This sequence comes from Phycisphaerae bacterium, assembly GCA_963577635.1. GTDB lineage: Bacteria > Planctomycetota > Phycisphaerae > Phycisphaerales > Phycisphaeraceae > CAUZBA01. The sequence goes on along the minus strand of CAUZBA010000198.1, from coordinate 4,735 downwards.
GCGTCGAGGAGCGAAAGAAGGGCCGGAGCAAGTACGGCGTAAAACGGACCAAGTAACCGCGGACAGAACCCATGGCAGGTCGGATCACCAAGTCGAACGAACAGCTGCGACCGGATCCCCGGCACGGCAGCAAAGTGCTCGCCCGCTTCATCAACTGCGTGATGCGCGACGGGAAAAGAACCGTGGCCGAGCGCGTCGTCTACGCCGCCCTGGACCTCATCGAAGAGAAAACCGAAGGCAAGCCCCCGGCCATCGAGGTGTTCGACAAGGCGATTGACAAGATCAAGCCCGGCGTCGAGGTTCGCTCCAAGCGCGTCGGCGGCCAGAACTACCAGGTGCCGATGTCGGTCAATCGCCGGCGGCAGCAGAGCCTGGCGTTTCGATGGATCATCACCGCGGCCCGCGGCGAGCGGGGCAAGCCGATGTACAAGTGTCTGGCACGCGAGCTGTTCGAGGCCTCGCAAGGCGAGGGCAAGGCCATGACCACGCGGGATAACGTGCACCGAATGGCGGATGCGAACAAGGCATTCGCCCATTTCGCTTGGTGAACGGCCTGGTGAACTCACCGGCTACGTCGATAAATACGGTCGAATAGTACGTCGAAGAATGCGCCTGTTGCATACCGGTGGTGGATTGGCGTTGACAAACGCTACCCCCTCCGCTAAGATGGGCGGTCACAACTAAATACGTGCGGCTTATCGAGAGTGGCTGAGGGACGGGCCCTTTGACGCCACCGCAACCGTTCCGGCCAGCCGACGTCGGCTGGTTGATCCAGGAATCGGTGCGAATTCCCACCCCAACCGTTCGCTGCTGCGGCGTTCGGCGGGGCAGATAAGAAGCGGCGTGATCCACGGAACCGGACGGCCCTTCTTATTCAGGAAGGGTTTTTTTTTGCCATGAGTTACGTACGCTACCTGCGTTGCAAAGAGTGTGGGGCGGAATACCCCATCGAACCGCGTACCGTGTGCGACCACGATTTCGCCCCGGTCGAGGTCGCTTACGACTACGAACGCATGAAGGGCCGCGTGACGCGGGCATCGATCGAGGCCGGCCCGCGGTCGCTGTGGCGGTACAAGGACCTGCTGCCCATCGAAGGTCCGCCGCAGGCAGGGCTCCGATCGGGATTCACACCTCTATTCAAGGCCGAGCGTCTTGCCCAGGAGCTGGGTGTCAAGGAACTGTTCATCAAGGACGACAGCGCCAACTATCCGACCTTCAGCTACAAGGATCGGGTGGTTTCGGTTGCCCTGACCAAGGCCATCGAGTTCGACTTCGACACCGTCGGCTGCGCGTCGACGGGCAATCTCGCCCACAGCGTCGCGGCACATGCCGCGGCAGCCGGACTTCGCGCGTTCGTCATGATTCCCCACGACCTCGAGGAGGGAAAGATCGTCGGTTCGCTCGTGTTTGGCCCGCGAATGGTCCGAATCAAGGGCAACTACGACGACGTCAACCGGTTGTGCAGCCAGATCGCGGACAAATACAACTGGGCGATCGTCAATGTCAACCTGCGACCGTTCTACACCGAGGGTGCCAAGACTCATGGATTCGAGATCGCCGAACAGATGGGCTGGCAACTGCCGCAGCACACCGTGGTGCCCGTCGCCGGCGGCACCATCCTGCCGAAAGTCTGGAAGGCGTACCGCGAACTGATCACCCTCGACCTGGTGGAGGATCACGGGCCAAAGATATACGCCGCCCAGGCCGAGGGGTGCAATCCCGTCGTCAAGGCGATCGAGGATGGCATGGACCTGTTCCGCCCCCAGAAGCCGAACACGATCGCCAAGAGCATCGCCATTGGAAACCCGGCAGACGGCTACTACGTGATCCAGGTGGTCACGCAATCCGGCGGCTGGGGTGCTTCGGTTGAAGATGCCCGCATCATCGACGCGGTCAAGCTGCTTGCCCGCACCGAGGGGATCTTCACCGAGCCGGCGGGCGGCACGACGCTGGCATGCACGATCAAGCTGATCGAATCCGGCCGGATACCGCGCGACGAATCCATCTGTGTCTGCATCACCGGCAACGGGCTCAAGACGGTCGAGGTGATGGCGGCCGAGGGCGGCCTGGTACGATCACCGGTGATCAACGCGAAGCTGTCCGAATTCGATAAGCTTGTCCAACAGATCGATGAAACGCTGCCCGACGGCCGAACAGGGACTGCGAAATCCAGAGCCTAGAGATTGCAAACAGGAGCGCGACGATGTCAGAGATGGTCACCGTATTGATTCCCGCCGCACTTCGGCCGCATGCCGACGACCAGGCGACGGTCGACCTGGACGGTTCATCAGTCAAGGAGATCCTGGGGATATTGAACGATCGCTATCCGCAGCTCGGCAAACGTCTGTTCAAGGTCGAAGGCGAACTGAACCGGTTCATCAACGTGTATGTGAACGATGAAGACATTCGATTTATGAGCGACCTGGAGACGCCTGTGAAGTCCGGGGACGAACTGTCGATCGTACCGGCGATTGCAGGGGGAACAGGGTAGTCTCAAGTCAAAGGTCGCAAGTCGCAAGTCGAGGAGTGGGACTATTTTGCGGACAAGCGTATAAGATGATTCGGCCTTCGACTTGAGACTCTCACCACTTGAGACTTGAGACTGCAGCGACGGCAGTCGCTGCAGCGACTTGAGACTTAGGAAACCCATGTCCAAAACCTCACGGCGCTGCTGGCTCACGTTTGAGGGCGGAAGACAGAACGAACCCTGCCTCTGGCGGATGTCGCGCAAGTTTCCCGACGTCCTTTTCGACATACGCCAGGCGTCGGTGCAGAAAGACATCGGCATCATGGCCGTGCTGTTCGAAGGCGACGCCGACGAGATCCAGGGGGCGCTCGACTTTCTGGTCGAGCAGCGCGTCAAGGTGGATCCCGTCGAGGGCGGCAGCAGCGTGGACGGCTGATTTGCGGCCGCGAATCAGCCGTGGCGAGCGCCGTGGCGAGCGGCGAAATGCCTTGGGACGTTTAACCAAGGCAATTCGCGAATACCCACCGGATAATGGTCAGACGCCGTGCGACGCTCTCATTGCCAAATGCCAATCACTGTGTACATCGATTCTGGATCGCAAAGATGATCCGACGAACGTGTCGATCACTTCGCTTCGTTGGACTGGCATTCTTCTCTGCGGTCTTGATCTTGTGGTCTGTCAGCGGGTTTTGGGCGGGCCACTACTATTGGAATCGTTTCCTCGTTGGTTTGGGGGGAGGCTCGATCATGTTCGAGTGGAATCTGCGGCCGCCAAATAGACTTTGGGAATTCGGGATGACATCAGAAACAATGTTCTTTACCCCATGGCTGCCATGGTTATCCCCGCAAGGCAATCAACTATTCGTGCCGCTCTGGATCCCTGCGAGCGTAACCCTTCTCGTGACCATCGCACTGTTTCTGGTTCGGACGTACCTGGATCCCGCCTGGCCATTGTCGCAAATGCGGCTACGATCTCGCTGGCAATGTCACTGGAGGGTGCCCGGAGTGTGGGCAAATCGTTTCCCTCGTAAATATTTTGAGGCAGTACATCAAGAACGGTACTGTGCGGCGCCACCAAGAAAGAACACTAGGCAGGAGCAACGGAACAACGGGCAGCGCAACCCCAGCAATAGTAAATGACAATTGACTGTTAGCTGTTAGCTGTTAGCTGTTAGCTGTTAGCTGTTAGCTGATAGTCAATTGTTATCGGATTCGGGGACCTCGACCCCATCAACCAACTCGAACCACCCATGCACCCCTCCCTCTCCCGCTACCACCGCCAGATGCTCCTGCCCGGGATCGGTGAAGAAGGGCAGAAGCAACTGGGCCGCTCCACGGCGCTGGTCGTCGGGTGCGGGGCCCTGGGAACCGTCCTTTGCGACGCGCTGGCGCGCAGCGGTGTGGGACACCTGATCATCGTCGACCGTGATACGGTCGAGCTGACCAATCTTCAAAGGCAGGTCCTCTTTGACGAAGCCGACGTCCAGGAAGCGATGCCCAAGGCCGAGGCTGCGAAGCGGAAGATCGCCCGGATCAATTCGCAGGTTCGTGTGACGGCCATCGTCGACGACCTGAACCACCTGAATGTCGAGAAGATGTTGTTCGGCGGCGGTTCACCGGGCAGCGCCGAGCGCCGCGTGGACGTGATCGTGGACGGTACCGACAACTTTGAAACCCGCTTTCTGATCAACGACGTCGCGGTCAAGCATTCGATCCCCTACGTCTACGCGGGGGCGGTCGGCACCTTCGGCATGACCTTTCCCATACTGCCGCATGGTGGCGGCGGCACGGAAGAGTCCGCGCCATGGGAGGAGGCGGGGCGGGTCACACCGTGCCTGCGCTGCCTGTTCGACCAGGCACCGCCCCCGGGAGCCAATCCCACCTGCGAGACCGCCGGCGTGCTCGGACCGATCGTGTCGATCATTGCCAGCCACGAGGCGGCCGAGGCGATCAAGATCCTCACGGGCAACTGGGACGCAGTGAATCGGTCAATCCTCCAAGTGGACCTGTGGACCAACCAGATTCACCAGTTCGACGTGGCGGGCGCCTACGACGCCGGCGACTGTGCCTGTTGCAGGCATCGCCGTTTCGAATACCTCGAGGGTGGCAAGGGCGGCAGTGCCACCACGTTGTGCGGACGAAACGCGGTCCAGCTCGCACGGCGCCAGTCCAACGGCCGACTGGACTTCGACAAGATCGCCGAGCGGCTGCGGCACCACGGGAAGGTGATGACCAACCCGTTCATGCTTCGCGCCCAGATCACCGATC
>CAUZBA010000197.1:0-6431 GCA_963577635.1 Phycisphaerae bacterium | reverse complement strand
AAATCTGCGCGCCGGTGATCGTGCGCGACGGCGACAGCACCCTCGCCGCGGTGCCCGCCGACGACCCCGAAATGCACGTGGTCTTCGAATTGGATTACGGCCCGAGCCGGCCGGACCTGAGACAGATCAAGGCGTTCGACTGTACGAATGGTGGGTATCGAGATCAGATTGCCCCGGCCAGAACATTCGTGCTCGAATCGGAAGGAAAGGTTCTTCGGGAGCAGGGCATCTGCCCCCACCTGACTCCGTCCGACATCGTGGTCATCGGCGAGCGCGGCCTGGTGGGCGACAACACGCTGCGCTTCGATGACGAGCCGGTGCGTCACAAGATCCTCGACCTGATCGGTGATCTCTATCTGCTGGGTGCGCCCATCCAGGGTCGAATCGTCGCCTACAAATCGAGCCACGCTCTGAATCACCTGATGGTGCGGGAACTGCTCAAGCAGCACGAGCATTCCACACGCAAGGAACTCGCACTTCGCCGAAGCGTGCTGGACATCCGTCGTCTCAAGAGGATCATGCCTCACCGATATCCCATGCTGCTGATTGACCGCGTGATCGAGATCGATGCCGACCGGCGGATTCGCGGCATCAAGAACGTGACGATCAACGAGCCCTTCTTTGACGGTCATTACCCGAGCACACCGATCATGCCGGGAGTGCTCATCGTCGAAGCGATGACCCAGCTTGCCGGCGTGCTGATCGGACAGACCATGGAGCACACCGGCAAGCTGCCGGTCATGCTCAGCCTCGACAAGGTGAGGCTGCGACGGCCCGTGACCCCGGGCGACCAGTTGCTCTTGGAGGCCGAGCCGGTGCGCGTCCGCAGCCGGATTGCCCACATGCGGTGCCGGGCGTTCGTCGGCGAAGATCTCGCGGCCGAGGCCGAGGTGAAGTTTATGCTCGTCGATGACGAACAAGAATAACCTCGCCATGCCTCAAATTCATCCTACCGCCGTCGTGGAACCCGGCGCCCGGATCGCGAGCGATGCGGCCATCGGTCCATTCTGCCATGTCGGGGCAAACGTTCGGATCGGCGGTCACAGCCGTCTGGTCAGCCATGTCGCGATCCTCGGCAACACGGTGATCGGTGATGGCAACACGATCTGGCCGCACGCCACGCTCGGCGCCGACCCGCAGGATTTGAAATACAAAGGCGAGCGCACGGACCTGATCATTGGTGATCGCAACGACATTCGCGAATCCGTCACGATCCACCCCGGGACGGCCAACGGCGGCGGCGTGACGCGGATCGGCAACGACAACCTGATCATGGTCGGCGCACACATCGCGCACGATTGCGAGCTTGGCAACTGCATCGTGTTGACCAACCACGTACAGTTCGCCGGCCATATCGTGGTCGGCGATCATGCGGTGATCGGCGGCGCCTCGGCGGTACAGGGATATGTCTCCATCGGACCGTTCGCCTTCGTCGGCGGCATGACACGGGTCACCAAGGATGTGCCGCCGTTCATGAAGGTCGAAGGCAACCCCGCGGTGGTGCGCGGCGTGAACACGATCGGACTTGAGCGCAACCAGTTTTCCGACGAGGAAATCAACCACCTCAAGGAGGCGTTCCGCCGCTTGTTTCGCGGCAGGAACAAAGACGAGTTCTCCGGTAACCTCGTCGAGAATCTCACCGCCCTTTCCGCGGACTACAGCAACGATGAACGCATTCAATCGCTCGTCGAGTCCCTCCGCCAATCCATGGGCGGGGTACACGGTCGTTACCTCGAGTCCCAGCGCCGTGACAATCGGCACACGAACGCCGCGAGGTGATTCGAGAACTCCATGCCCACCCGACCCGTCCTTGTCACCGGCGCCGCGGGCTTCATCGGCTCACACGTCACCGAGCGCCTGACGTCGATGGGCCGGCGCGTCGTGGGCCTCGACGATTTGTGCGATGCCTATGATCCGCAGCTGAAGCGGAGAAATCTTGCCCCGTCACTGGCCGGTGACCGCTTCGAGCTGGTTCAAACCGATATCCGCGATCGGCAGGGCGTGCTTGACGCGTTCGAGACGCACCGGCCCGAGACGGTCATTCACCTCGCCGCCCGAGCGGGTGTGCGGCCAAGCATCGAACAGCCCGCGCTCTACGCCGGCGTCAACATCGACGGCACGGTCCATCTGCTCGACGCCGCGGTCCGCCACGGGTGCGAGAAGTTTATTTTTGCTTCCAGTTCGAGCGTCTACGGCAATAACGAAAGCGTGCCGTTCTGCGAGGTTGATCGCGTCGACCACCCCATCAGCCCCTATGCCGCTACCAAGAAAGCGGGCGAACTGATCTGCCATACGTATTGGCACCTGCACGGTCTGCCGATCTTCTGCCTGCGCTTCTTCACCGTGTATGGCCCGCGCCAGCGCCCGGATCTGGCCATCAGCAGATTTCTGCATCTCATTCGCGACGGGCGCCCCCTCGACATGTACGGCGACGGCTCGACCTCGCGCGATTACACGTACATCGGCGACATCGTCTCGGGCGTCGTCGCGGCGCTGGAGCGGTGCGACCGGTTTCGGATCTACAACCTGGGAAGCCACAATCCGATTCGCCTGCGCGACCTGATCGAAACCGTCGAATCGGTGACCGGGCAAAGCGCCGAAATCAACCCCCTGCCCATGCCCTCCGGTGACGTAAACCGCACGTGGGCGGACCTGACGCGCAGCGGGGCGGAGTTGGGCTACGCGCCCGGGACCCGATTGATCGATGGCATCGCGAAGCAGTGGGAATGGATGGAAGGTGAGAGCGACGGAGCGACGGAGCGACGGAGCGACGCAGGGGGGAAGGAAAACGGCGGGGGTTGACCAAGGTCACGGAAACATGCTCGCCTCCCCCCGCTTCGTCGCTTCGTCGCTCTCTTCCCCACCCGTCCCATCCGGCCTGAAAAGTCTCGTGCCCAGCGCCCAGATCTTTTCGGTGAAGTCGCCGCCGCGATCGTCGCCGCCTGCACCGTCGCGTGTTGCGGCCAGGGCCATGTGCAGTTTGGCGTCCAGATTGTCGAGCATGCTCACGAGAATCGCTTCGGGGGTGGCCGGCACTTTCAGGGCACCGTACTCCGGTTCGCCGTGGTGCGAAATAATGATGTGATGCAGGACACGCAGCAGCGTGGGCGGGATCGCTTCGCCCGATGCGGCGCACCGGTCGGCTTTGGCCTGCAGATCGATGACGCCGCGCGCGATGTGGCCAACGAGGTGCCCGTCCTCGCTGTACTTGAAGCCGGTTTCCCACGTCAGCTCGGAGCACTTTCCCATGTCGTGAACGAAGACGCCCATCTGCACCACATCGCGGCTAAGTTGCACGTAGAGCGGGAAGACCACGTCGGCGAGGCGCATCAGGTTCAACGTATGCTCCAGCAGACCGCCGATGTACGCGTGATGCAACGTCATGGCCGCGGGGGCACGGCGAAAGGCGATCATCATCTGCTCATCGTCGAGATAGGCCTGCGCCAGCCCACGCACGGGCGCGTGTTCGAGCGTCTCCAGAATCTTCTTGACCTCGGCGAACATCTCGTCAACGTCGTGCTTGGTCGACGGCAGAAGCTCAGCCAGATCTTCAGGCGACGGTTCGATGGGCCTGATCTGCTGAATGATGATCTGCATTTCGCCCTGGTAGGGTTGCGTCTGGCCTTCGACCCATACGAACCCGTCGGTGGGCAACTTCCGGAACAGCTCGGGGCTCGTGTTCCACATCCGAGCCGGCGTGCGGCCCGATCGATCGGCCAGCAAACACTTGATAAAAGGCTTGCCCGACTTGGTCTGACCGAGCTGACAGTTGTGGACGGCATAGGCACCATCAACAAACTGGTTGGCTTTCAGATTCTTGATCAGCGTTCTTTGTGCCACGCGTAAACTCCCGCCGAATGAGTGCCATCCGGCTATTGCGGAATCTGATCCTTGTATTTCTCTTTGAACTCGTCGAGGTTCGCGACGCCCTGCGGCATGGCGGCCTCGTCGATCAGCATGATCGGGATGCCGTCGCGAATCGGGTAACGCAAGCCGCCCACTTCCGCGACGAGTTCCAGTCCATCTTGACGCAGTTTCGAGCGCGTCAGGGGACAGACGAGTATCTCGAGCAGGTCCGGTGCAATCGCAATCGTATCCGAGTCGGAGGTCGGTGGTTCGGTCATTGGGGCTCCCATCACGTTCTCAATGCCACGTCGATCAGGCGCTGTCATACTGCAGGGCGCTTCACGCGTTCGATCCGTGCGCCCAGATTCTGGAGATTGACCTCCATTTTCTCATAGCCGCGGTCGAGATGGTAGACACGATTGATGGTCGTGACGCCGCGGGCCCCGAGCCCGGCCAGCACCAGACCCGCCGATGCCCGCAGATCGCTGGCCATCACCGGCGCCCCGATCAGCTCGCGCACGCCGCTGATCAGCACGCTCGAACCGTTGCGCACCAGGCTGGCGCCCATCCGGAGCAACTCGGCCACGTGCAGAAAGCGATCGGGGAAGATTTTTTCGGTGATGATCGAGTTACCGTCGGCCACGGCAAGCAGAACCATGATCTGGGCCTGCAGATCCGTGGGGAAGCCGGGGTGGGGCTGGGTCGTGACCGTGATCGGATTCAGGCGGCGGCGGCTCGCCACCCGTACCGACTGACCCATACCCGAGGCCGGCCCGGTTGCGACAGCGCCAGATCGATCGAGGGGCGATTCGACCGGCGTGATCTCAATTCCGATCTCGACCAGTCGGTCCAGCGCCGCGGTGAGCGCGTCGACGGGGCAATTGTCGATGACCACGTCGCCGTTGGTTACCGCAGCAGCCATAATGTAGGTCCCCGCCTCGATCCGGTCGGCGATGACCGCGTGCTCGGCCCCGTGCAGCGATTCGACGCCCTCAATCGTCAACCTCGGCGTACCGGCACCGCCGATGCGCGCCCCCATCCGGTTTAGAAGATCCGCGAGATCCACGATCTCCGGTTCGCAGGCGGCCGATTCGAGAATCGTCGTGCCCTCAGCAAGCGTCGCAGCGCTCATGACATTCGCGGTGCCTGTGACGGTCGGTCCCATCGAGCCGCCGAGAAAAACGCGAGCCCCGCGGAGGCGGCCCGACTCCGGAACCGTGGCGTGGATATAGCCACCGTCGAGTTCGATGCGGGCGCCCAGGGCGCGCAAGCCGCGCAGATGCAGGTCCACCGGACGATCCCCGATGTTGCAGCCACCGGGCATCGACACGACGGCCTTGCCGCGCCTGGCCAGCATCGGCCCCAGGACGTTGAACGTCGCCCGCATCCTGCGGACGATGTCATATTCGGCGGTGTCGGCCGTGGGATCCTCTACCCGTAAATGCAGCGTCTGGCCGTGATCGGGGCCGTTGCCTTCGCCTTGCCGCACGCGGCATCCCAGGGTATTCAGCAGGCTCGCGAGATTGTCCACGTCGGTCAGCCGCGGCACATCGTGCAGGACGACCTCGTCGTCGGTCAGTATCGCCACCGTCATCAATGGCAGCGCGGCGTTCTTGGACCCCTGGATGCGGACGCGACCGCGAAGTCGCTGGCCGCCATGAATCACGAATGCATCCATGTCGGCATGTTATCGCGCGGGGCGGCCGGGGGTCAGACGGTGGACGGGCATGTCGGCGACGATCCTGGTACAAATCATGGACTTCATGGAGTTGACGAGTCTTATCCGCGACGTGCCCGACTTCCCGCAGAAGGGCATCGTCTTCAAAGACATCACGCCTTTATTGGCCAGTCCCGCCGGACTGGCGATGGCGGTCGAAACCATGGCCAACCCCTTCAGGGGCATGGGCATCGAGCGCGTCGCGGGGGCGGAGAGCCGCGGTTTCATCTTCGGCACGGCGATCGCCCAGGCTCTGTCGGCGGGCTTCATTCCGATCCGCAAACCGAACAAGCTTCCGGCCCGAACGTGCGGCGTGGAGTATGAGTTGGAGTACGGGACCGACCGATTGGAGGTCCATGCGGACGCCGTCGAACCCGGCCAACGTGTCCTGATGGTGGATGACCTGCTGGCCACGGGCGGCACCATGAAAGCCGCCTGCAATTTGATCCACGAGCTGCGCGGCGAGATCGCCGGCATCGCGGTTCTCATCGAGCTGACCACGCTGGCCGGGCGCGAAATACTGAAGCCGCACGGCGACATCCATTCAGTGATCAAGTTTTAGCCCAGGTCGTTTATGAATCTCGCCGATGCGTGCCGCAGAGTCCCGCTGTGTAACGGTCTATTGCGTCGTCATCGATACTTGGCCGAGTGCACGGCGCGCGCCGGCGAGGCAGATTCGTCGGCTGGCAAGGACGCACAAGCGATCCTCCGCAGGTCCGCTGCTTCGGATCAAAGACGGATCGCGCGGAGGACGAGGCCAGTCCGCCAGTACTGGCGTCATGCCGCCCGGTGGGCGGCATGACGCCCACGGACCGCAGTCGAGTTGCGCCGTCCCGAAGCTACTTTCTGAGCACACAGAACCCGCTGC
>CAUZBA010000196.1:0-6456 GCA_963577635.1 Phycisphaerae bacterium | reverse complement strand
AGTGCCAGTACGGAGAAGAATAACAGCGAGTCGAACATCATCATGGTGCGCAGAATCATCTTGAATGTGTACAGCCCGTCACGCAGCACGCGGACCGTGGACGTTCCGACTCGCGGATGCGCCTGTATGGCGGTGAAGCGAACGGGATAGCCGCGTTTGATCATCAAAAGGGTCGAGGTGGCTGAAGCGGAAAAGCCGTCGGGCAGCAGGTGCAGATATCGCCCGATGACTCGGCGCCGAAACGCACGCAACCCGCAGTTCAGGTCCGGGATGTGCCGGCGGGCGATCAATTGCGCGACCATGCGCAGCAGCCATTTCCCGGGGACGCGGTTCATTACGTATGCCAGGCTGCCCTGCCGTGCCCCGAAGCTCGCGTCGACTTCTCCGGACAAGACCGGCCTCACGACGGCCTCGATGTCCTCCGCACGATGTTGGCCGTCACCGTCAAACCACACGATGATCGACGCACTGCAAACGCGCATCCCTGACTTTAATGCCGCGCCGTATCCACGATTCCGCTCGTGTGACACAACGGCGATACCAGGTTCGCGGCGAGCTTCGCGTTCGGTGGCGTCGGTTGAGCCGTCGTCGACCACAATGATCTCCGCGTCTGGAGCATGTTGGCGCAATTGTTGAACGACGTCGTGTATCGAACCCTCTTCGTTGAAGGCGGGGACGATAATCCCTATCGTGGCTCGATTCGAGGCGTCTTCCGTCCTGGTTTGTGCGTGACTCATGACTGCATAGATTCTATCGACCGTCATGTCTCTGCGGAGTTAATTGGAGACCTGCTTTGGCCGCCGATCCTGACGCTAGCTACTTCGTCCACTCGCCGCAGCCCGTTCATCCAAGATCCCTCCTGCGGGGGGCGTGGGACATCCTGGGCATTCCCGCTCGTCTGCTGCTGTTCGACCAGCGATGGTTGCCGTATTTTGGCTGGACCACGCTCGAGCAGTCGCGACTCGAGGAGGTGCTGCCGTTGATTCACGGCACGCTTCTCGACGTCGGCTCGGGGCCGAACAACCTCGTCAAGCGCTACGGCAACGGTGTCGGTGTTGACGTGCACGACTGGGGCGGGGGCACAGTTGTGATCGAGGACAGCAGCCATCTGCCGTTCGAGGCCTCCACCTTCGACACCATCACGTTCGTTGCGTGCCTGAACCACATCCCGAAGCGAGCGGAGGCGCTTCGGGATGCGCACCGCGTGCTGCGCGACGGCGGCCGCGTCATCATTACGATGATCAATCCCATCCTGGGCGGCATTGGTCACGCCATCTGGTGGTACAGCGAAGACAAGCGCCGTGGGGGCATGCAGGAAGGAGAGATGGGCGGGATGTGGGCGAAGGACGTCATCCGAATCGTGCAGGAGGCCGGGTTCGGGCTGATCCTCCACCGGCGGTTCGTCTACGGGATGAATGAACTGTTTGTCTTCCAGCGGATGTGAGTCTTGATCTCGGGCGAATGAGGAACGGACAAGGGGTTGCGTCATGGCGAACAAGGATCAGGTGCTGACCGAACTTTACGACGTTGGCGTCGTTGCGGTGATCCGGGCGGAAGACCCAAGTGGACTGGTTGAAGTGGGTGAGGCGCTCCATTCGGGCGGCGTCAACTTTGTAGAGATCACCATGACCGTCCCCGGAGCGTTGAATATCATTGAAACATCGTCCGCGAAACTGAAAGACCAGGGCGTGCATGTCGGTGTCGGCACTGTGGTGGATGCCCAGACCGCGCGCGCGGCAATACGCGCGGGTGCGAGTTACGTGGTGTCACCCATCTTGGCTCTTGACGTGGTCGAATTGTGCCGACGCGAAAACATTGCCGTGATGCCCGGTGCCATGACTCCCACGGAAGCGTTCTCAGCCTGGCAGGCCGGCGCGGATGTGGTCAAGATTTTTCCCGCCGGTGTTGGCGGGCCGGGATTCTTCAAGGACATGAAAGGACCGCTGCCACAGATCAAACTCATGCCTACCGGTGGCGTGAACCTGGAAACAGCACCACAGTTCATCAAGGCGGGTGCATTCGCCGTGGGTGTTGGCGGATCGCTCGTGAGCAAGAAGCTGATCGCCGCTCGCGATTTCGATACCATCGCGTCGAAGGCAAGGCAGTATGTAGAGGTGATTGCCGCGGCCAGGTAGGTGGCGCAGTTACCCCGTGATCCGTGTGGCCTCGATCGTCACGTTGTTCTGCTTCTGGTTGCGTCCCTGGAGCGTGACGACCTCAAAGAGGTTGTCCTGTTTCTCGCCCGCATCGACCTTTGTCGTGAACTGCACCGTCTGGAAGTCGTGTCGTTTCACGGCCGGCAAGCTGCTGCGGAATCGCACATGGCCGGGCCAGGCGCGTCGTACCTGAACCTCTATGTCCTTGGCGGAGTAGTTTCGGATCCGCTGCGATTGGGTCGAATGATCGTCCCAACCCGCGACCGTCGAGCGGACGTCGATCTGCACGCCGGGCTGGCCGACCCGCCGGAATACGTTGCCACCGCGGACCTGCATCCAGATGTTGTCGCGATGGGCTTTGAGCTTGATCAATTCGAAGATGACGTTGGGGTCCGGTCCCAGGTTCAATTCGATCTTGTCTCCGATCGGGATGTACTTGATGCTCTGCGTGGCCAGAAACGACAGGCCATCGCGACCGTTGTCGCGAAAGACGCGGACCACCCCGTCGGGAAGCGGGGTGGTGCCCAGCTTGGAATCCTCATTGTTGGTCAGCAGGTACAGGCGCACGAGCCGGTCGCCGTACTCGGCCGGGCGGTAGCGGTATTGAATTCGGAAGGGAACGGTCTGGCCCTCGAACGACCTCATCCTCTTGGACCAGCCGTTGGGAATCGTTTCGGTGCCCTCGATCGTGTAGATGAAATATTCGCTGAGTCCCTCCTTAATGACCTTCTTCGGGGCTGGCGCCGCCGCCACCGCCCGACCGCGTCGTACCATGACGGACAGGGCAGCCTGCTTTCGAAGTATGCCAAACTTGGCGCTCTCTTGTTCGCGCAGTTCCTCAGCCTGGCTGATGGTGATCTGTGCGAGCTGTGCGATCTTCTCAACAAGATTGATGGTGCCGACCACCAGGCGGATCTGCGCTGCTTCGTAGTCCTCCCCGGAACTGTTCAGGACACGCACGAACCCCTCGAAGCTCATTTCCCGTTCATCGGTATCCGAAATGCAGACGTAATCGGATGACCAACTGATGCCGGACGTGAAGTAGCTGATCTGGATCGTCGCCTCACCGTCGAAATCACTCTGCACGTTCCAATAGAGCATCTTCGGCTTGTCGTGGGGGAATGTTGTGTCCACGAGGGCAAGACCGTCCGGTCGGGTCTTGAAGGTTATCTCGACCGATGTCGGATCGATGAGCGTATTGGCCCAGGAGAACTGAAGGGGGTTGTTTCCCTCTTTGAACGTAACGGTTCGCGTCTCGCGCACGAACGTCAGGTCCTCGCTGTTGTAGATCGTCAACTGGACGGTCTGCCGGTCGGGCACCGTCGAAAGGTCGATGTTCCGGGCGAGCGACTTCGACGCCGTGGAGAATGCGACGAGCAGGAATATGGTCAACAAAGTCAAAGCTTTCATCGAAATACTCCTGTCGTCAGCCTCGCCTGCGATTCGTGTCATCGATTTACCACTCGTTCTTGAACGTGATGTGAAGCCGGTGGATGATCTTCTTCGCCTTCCCCGATTTGTCGTTCGCGTCTCGAGCCGGCAGCGGAGCGTGGAAGAGGACCTTGTCGAACGTGGATTCCTCCCGATCGAGGCCGTTCGGAAAGCTCGTCTTTTCTCCCAGCTCCCACTCCACGTCGCGGCCCGTATTCTTCCAGAACTCGTTTCGTAGGTTCACGAGCTGCTCGGCTACATCGAGCACGACCGGTTGATCCTTGAAATTCTCGATTTCATAGTTCACGATCAATTCGACGTTGTATAGATTGCCGGCGATCCGGTGTCGCTGATTCTTTTCGATGGTGCGCTTGATCGACACGTCCTGAGCGACACCGAGGTAGAGCTTAATCTTGTCGTCCACGGGCGTGAATCGACCCCAGTCCTCCCCGATGAAAGCGGTCGTGCCCTTGCCGTCGTCCTGAAAGATCCGGACCTTGCCGAACGGCAGGGGCGCTTTGCCCATGTGATTGTCCCGATCGTTATTCAGCACGTAATGCATGGGAACGCGAAGCTTCTTCTTGGGCTGATCGATGTAACCGAACTCGTGAACCGAAGCCGTGTAGGTCTTGTTGAGGGGGACCGCAGCAAACCGGTCTATCAGCATTTCTTTGGTCTCGTTGATACCGATGGGCTTGAGGAATCGTTGGCCGAATCCTGCCCAGACGCCCGTGGCGTCGAATGCCTCGTTCGCCAAGTTCATGACGCGCATGTACTGACGCAGATCGAGCGTGGTCTCATCGTGGGCCACGACCGCCCGGTAGTTGAATGACTTCTTCAGGTTACCCAGCAGGTAGCTGATCCGTACACGGGCCGAACCCGAGTCGCCGGCCGCCACCTGCCACACCAGCGCGTTTTCGCCCGGCGGATAGCTCACCGAAAGGACATTCACATCCAGTTGCGGCCCGTCGCCCGGTTCCAGGACACGAAACAGGATCGTGCCGGAATCGATTTTCGTGTTGGCCCAGGAGAAGTCCACCTGATTGACTCCCTTGACCAGGGGAACGATCCGCTCCTCCTCGACCAGAGTGGCATTGGGATGGTCGAGCTGGATCTCGACCCGTTCCCGAACCGGGAGCGTGATGAGCTTGATCCTGGCCTCTGCCATGGCGGCGGTTACCGTAATGAGCAAGCCCGAAATGACCTTGAACGTGAGGGGAGAGGGTCGCATCAGGATCTCCTGTCGTAGTGACTGGGCGATTCAGGGGGCAGGGCCGCGGGTATTGGTTACAGACTTATTAGACGATCGGATGATCGGCTGGTTCCACGCGCGGCGCTGAAAAGCTGTGATTCTGTAATGTCAGGACTATCCAAACTTGTAGTACGGTGTCGTGGACGGCGGATCGACGGACGGATCGATCGATGTGATCGACCGGTATCGCGATCGGCTCGATTTCGCGATCGTCGAACCTGGTCGGGGTCAGACCGAAGCGATCTAACAAGAGCCTGCGCCGCGCCGATGGCGACATCGTCGGCTGGCTCTGCTCCGACGGCACGTTGCGCCCGGAGGCCTTGGACACGGTCGGCCGTCACTTCGCCGATCACCGGGACGACGCGTGGCTGGCCGGCGCCTGTGACATGGTCGACGTCGACGGGCAGCACGTCCGCCCGAACAGGCCAACGGGGGACTTTGCACTGGCTGGCGCCCTGCTGCGCGACGAAGCACATCCCTTCAACCTGCCCCAGCCCGGTGTGTTCTGGCGCCGATCACTTCACGATCGACTCGGGTGGCTTGATGAATCGCTTCACTACTGCATGGACTTCGAGTTCTGGCTGCGGATGCTGTCCGCCGGCCTTCGGCCCACCCTGCTGGACGTCGGCCTGGCGACCTATCGCCTGTACGATGCGAGCAAGACGTGCACGCAGAGCAACGGCTTTCTGCGTGAGCACCTCGTCGTCGAACGGCGCTACGCCCGCCGCCTGGCATGGCCCGACCGTCTTAAGGTGTGGCGCCGGCTCGGCTATACGCAGCGGGCCCTGGCATCGCGTGCGTCACGACGATTACTCTGGACCCGGGTGATCCAGCGACCCTGGTGGCTGGGCTCGCAGCAGATCCGGCAGGCGTTGTGGGGGCGCGTCGTCAGCGACCAGTGATTAGAGCGTTTTAAGTTTCGATGTAGCGTTTTGAGCGTCGGCGAAGCAAGTCTGGCGCGGAAGGCGAAGCAGGCGACCCCGCAGTGGGTCGGCGATGCAGCACGACAAAGCCAGGCGCAGGTGCAGCCAGCTCATGACGCTACAGTGAAAGTTAAACCGCTCTAAGGGGCCGCAGACGAGAGAAGAGCCCGAAGAGTTATCGAGCATTCGGGTTCCTGCACGATCACTTGCACATGCCGAACCGGTTCATCGTGATGCGGACGTGCTCTCTGACTGCATCCGCCTGAACGAATCCAACATGTTGCGGTGAAACGCGTCGCTCTTGACGTAGGACGCTACCTCCTGCTGCACGCGGTGAAGCTGCTCACCCTCGACCCATTGGATGACCTGCTTTCGCAGGTGCTCCGTAACTGCCGGCTCGCGGACCATCTGCTCGATCGCTCCGGCCAGACGCATTTCTATGGGTACCGTGCTGTTGTGTCTCGAGTCAACGGCTACGGGGCTGGTCTGTCGCAGAACCATGATCAGCAGGGCCGCGCCCGACAGGGTCAGGCCGATTCCCGACAAGATCACACCCAGCGCCCGCAGTCCCCTTCTGGATGATCAGCGATAGCCGTAGTAGCTGCGGGGGCGATCATGGCACTTGTCGCCACGGTAGGCACCGTTCGACGACAGCGACAGCCGCGGCTCCTGTGCGTCTGTACCGCAAGAGTCT
>CAUZBA010000195.1:0-6464 GCA_963577635.1 Phycisphaerae bacterium | reverse complement strand
GGCGAAACGCGAAAGCAGAAAAGCAGAAAAGCAGAGGGGAGGGAAGTTGACAGGATTTACAGGATGGGATCGGATGATCTACAGGATCTTTGGATTGTGTTCTTCAGTTCAACGCCTGTTTGTCCTTGACCCCACACTGGATCGGATCCTGTAGATCTCCGCAGAAATCCTGTTGATCCTGTCAACTCCGCTCTGCTCCCCCGTCAATCCTTCTTGCGTGGAAACAGCGCCTCCCCCTGCTTGATCTTCGTGCCTGGTTTCAACTGCCCCCACTGTGCCCAGGTTTCGAAATCACCGGAGCCGTTGTTGGCCAGAACCTCCGCGTACCGGCCGCATCCCAGTCGGTCCCAGATTTCCGCGGTTTTTTCGGGCATGACCGGCCAGAGACACAAGGACGCGATCCGCACCGCTTCGGCGCAGTGGACCATGATCGTGGCCACCTGGTCGCGATTCGCGGGGTCCTTCGCCAGGCGGAACGGTTCGGTTCTGTCGATGCACAGATCCACGGCGCGGATGATCGACAAGCCGTTTTCGCACAGCCCGTTGACGTCGAGCGATTCCAGGTGCGCGGCGACGTCGCCGGCGGCCTCGATCGCCGCGGTCCGGCACGTGGCGACGGCGTCAAGAATCGAATCGTCGCTTTCGCCCGGGGCCGGCAGGATGCCGTCGAAGTACCGGTTCGTCATGTGCACCACGCGGTTCACGCAGTTGCCCAGCGTGTTGGCCAGGTCGCTGTTGTACGTTTCGGCGAACTTGGCGTGGGCAAAGTCCGCGTCGGAAGCGCCCATCGGGCCCTGAGTGGCCATGTAGTAGCGCAGGGCATCGAGGCCGAACGACTCGATGTAGCCATCCAGCTTTTCGAGGTCGACAAAGTTGCCCAGGCTCTTGCTCATCTTCTGACCCTCACTGATCCAGAAGCTGTGCGCGTAGAGCCGGCCGTAGAGTGGCTTGTCCAACGACATCAGAATGGCGGGCCAGATCACCGCATGGAACCAGAGGATCTCCTTACCGATCAGGTGCACGTCAGCAGGCCAGTAACGGGCACGCTCGTCGGTGTCGACCGTGGTGACGTAGTTGAACAGCGCATCGATCCAGACGTAGATCGAGTGGCCCTCGTCGCCCGGCATGGGGACGCCCCACGGCTCGGTGGACCGGCTGACCGCGACGTCCTTGATCCCCTCCCGCAGCCGGCTGAGCACCTCGTTGCGCCTTGCGGCGGGCTCGACAAAACGCGGATTCTTTTCGATGTGGTCGATCAGCCGGTCCTGATACCGGCTGAGGGCGAAGAAATAGTTCTTCTCCTTGACCTTGACCAGCGGCGCGCCGCTGATGGGCGATCGGTAGTCGCTGTTCCTGGCGTTCGTCTCGGTGACATACTCTTCCTGGCCTTCGTCGTACCACCCTTCGTATTCACCGAGGTACACGTCGCCGTTGGCCTGAAGCTGCTCGACATAATGCCGGACTCTGGATACGTGCCGAGCCTGTGTTGTGCGGATGAAATCGCCGTTCGTGATGTTCATCCGCGTGAACGTCTGCTCGAACTCCGCGGCGATCCGGTCGACGAACTCCTGGGGCGAGACGCCCTGCTCGCGGGCCGAATCCGCGACTTTCTTGCCGTGTTCGTCGGTTCCGGTGAGAAAGAACACGTCCCGGCCGAACAGCCGGTGATATCGCGCAATAATGTCGGCCATCGTGGTCGAGTAGACGTGACCGATGTGCGGCCGATCATTCACGTAGTAGATCGGCGTGGTGATGTAGAAGGTGTTTCTTACGGCAGGCATGGGTGGGATTGTATGGGACCTTGCGCGCGTTCGCGATGATTCGGGTGTTAAGAAAGCAGGAGAGCGGAAGAGCAGAAAAGCAAGAAATTGAAAACGACGCGAATGGATGTTCGTTGCGCCTCGGGCCCTTTGCCCTATTTCCTGCTTTTCTGCTTTCCCGCTTTCCTGCTCTTCCGCTCTCCCGCCCCGTCACCCGCCCACGGCGCGTGCGCACAAGGAGCCACTTACAATGCCCCCTAATGGGCCTCGCTCATGACATGGCGTTTGTGACCGGCGCGCTCGTGTCCAGCCCGGTGTGGACTTATCAGATGCTGCGCACCGGCAAGTGGCGCACCGACTGGCCTGCCCGGTTCGGCCGATGTCACCGCGCACCGTGCAACCGGCGACCGACGATCCAGATTCACGCAGTCAGCGTCGGCGAAGTCAACGCGATTCAGCGCCTCGTGCGGGAACTCGAGCGGCAGACCAACTGGAACGTGGTCGTCAGCGCGACGACCAACACCGGCGTCGCGCGGGCCCGGGAACTGTTCGAACCGGCCCATCGCGTGGTGCGATATCCCTTCGACCTGAGCCCCGCGGTCGGACGCTTCCTCGACGCCGTTCACCCGGACCTGGTCGCACTGGTCGAGCTGGAGATCTGGCCCAACTTCATCGAGGCGTGCCGGCGGCGGCGCATCCCCGTATCGGTCATCAACGGCAGGCTCAGCAGCAGGAGCTTCAGCCGATATCGCCTGGTGCGACCTCTGGTTCGTCCCATGTTTTCAGGTCTTACGACTGCCGCCGTGCAGTCCGACCGGTACGGTCAACGCTTCGCGGAACTGGGCGTCCCGGCCGATCGCGTACGCTGCGTCGACTCGATGAAATGGGACATGGCCCCCCAGGCAGGCGAGGTTGTCGATGCGGCGACCCTTGGCCGCGCCCTGGGGATCGACACCGACCGGCCAGTGATCGTGGCCGGGTCGACCGGGCCCGGAGAGGAACGGCTGCTGATCGACAGTTGCCCGCGCGACGCGCAGCTCGTCCTCGTACCGCGCAAGCCGGAACGGTTCGAGCAGGTCGCCCGACTCGACAGCGGAATCGTACGCCGACGCGACCATCCCGACGGCACGGCGCGAACGCCCGATCCCAGGACACGCCTGTTCCTGATCGACACCATGGGCGAATTGCTCAAGGCCTATGCCCTGGCCGACGTGGCGATCGTGGGGCGCAGCTTCGTCGGTCTTTTCGGCTCAAACGTGCTGGAGCCGATCGCTCTGGGCAAGCCGACCATTGTCGGACCACACCACGAAGATTTCGCCGACACCGTCGAGGCGCTTCGGGACGGTGACGGTATCGTGGTCACCGACCGACCCGGCGCCGCAGCGGATCAGCTGCTTCGCGACCGCCCGCGGTCGGACGCGCTGTCCGCGGCGGGGTTGGAGGTCATTCGTGCTCACCAGGGTGCCACGCAGAGGCATGTGGAACTATTGAAGGAATTGATGCCGGTGGAATTAGAAAAGAGCAAGAGAACAAGAGAGCAGGAAAGCATGAAATCGGAAAGATCGCGAATGGAAGCTCGTTAGGCTCTGGGGCTGCCTGCCCCATTTCCTGTTCTTCTGCTCTTCCACTTTCCTGCTCTAACCCCCATGCCGTCAACACAGCTTCGACAAACCGTCCTCGCATCAGCGCGCCGCGTCGTCGTAAAGCTCGGCACGCAGTTGCTGTCGCACGCCAAGGGGGGGCTGGATCTGGCCTATTTGAAGAGCATCGCCGCCCAAGTGGCAGAGCTGCGCCGTCGTCAGATTGATGTGACGATCATTTCCAGCGGGGCGATCAATGAAGGGTGCACCGAATTGGGCATCGCCCGGCGCCCCCGGGACGTTGCCGATCTCCAGGCCATCGCCGCGGTGGGCCAACCCCGTCTGATGCTCCACATGCACCAGGCGTTTTCCCGATTCAAACTGACGACCGCACAATTGCTGCTAACGCGCGGCGACTTCGACGACCGCGTACGCTTCCTGAACATTCGCAACTGCGTGAACCACCTGCACCGCCAGGGATGCGTCCCGATCATCAACGAAAACGACACCGTGGCGGTCGAAGAGCTCGAAGTGCTGCGATTCGGCGAGAACGACATGCTCGCCGCAATGATCTGCAACGCACTGCGCGCCGACGCGCTGGTGCTGCTCACCGTGGTGGACGGGCTCCAGGATGACCGGCACCGCCGGATCGACCTGGTCGACAACATTCACGAGGTGATGGTCATGGTGCGCGACTCCAAGACCCGCCTCGGCAAGGGCGGCATGGGCACCAAGGTGCAAGCGGCACGCCTGGTCAGCGACGCCGGCGAGGTCGCGGTCATCGCTCACGGCCGCGAACCGAACGTGCTGCCACGCCTGTTCGACGGCGAGCAGATCGGCACGGTGTTCGCGCCCGCGTCGCGCAAGCTCGACAGCCGCAGCCGATGGATCGGGCTGACCAAACAGCCGGCCGGCACGATCGAGATCGACCAGGGCGCAGCCACCGCGCTGATCAACCGCGGCAAGAGCCTTCTGGCCAGCGGGATCGTCGGACTCACGGGCCAGTTCGCCCGGGGCGAGGTCGTGATGGTGCGCGACGCCAGAGGCCGCGAGATCGCCCGCGGCCTGACGAACTATCCCGCGGATGAGCTGCGCCTGATCAAGGGCATGCGATCCACACAGTTTGAGAAGGTCCTCGGCCGGCCGGCCTTCGCCGAGATCGTCCACCGAGACAATCTCGTGATCACGTTTCAAGAGGAACCGGGCCGGTAGCTGCCCGATCGTTAGGCACATCTTCCCACGAAACCGGAGTCATGCGCGCAATATAGGCAAAGATTCTGCGCGGACATAAATTCATAAGTATCTCCCATCGCGATGTTTGAATGGAATATTCCACTCCGGCACGGGATTTGTTATATCCCAGCCATTGAAATGACCGCTGACAGGGGGACGCGGCCCCGCCTTCTTGAGAACAACCGCGTTTATCGATTGTCTGAACCCGACCGCACGCCACGACCCTAACGCCCCAAGGAGGCGACCATGCCACGACCGAATCTGATCGTACTTCTGCTGGCAGTCCTGGCGGCACCTGCCGCAGTCATGGCAGCGGATGCGGAACCGGTGTCCGAGGCACTGTTCCGCGTCAATAACGTCTGGATGATGGTGGCCATCTTCCTCGTGTTCATCATGCACCTGGGGTTCGCCACGCTCGAATCGGGGCTCACGCGGGCAAAGAACACGACCAACATCCTGTTCAAGAACATCGCGATCCTCTCCATCGGCATCCTCACGTACGCCTTGATGGGTTTCGCGGTGATGTATCCCGGTGAGGAATTCGCAGGCAAGGTCTTCGGCTTCAGCAGCGCCGGCTGGGGCCTGCCGCTTCCCAGTGGAGGCGAAGGCATGGAGTACTCCGGAGGGAATTACACCTACTGGACCGACTTCCTGTTCCAGGCGATGTTCGCCGCCACCTGCGCCACGATCGTCTCCGGCGCCGTGGCCGAGCGCGTCAAGCTGAGCAGTTTCCTGATCTTCACGATACTCTTCGTGGCCATCGCCTACCCCATCGCCGGCATGTGGAAATGGGGCGGTGGCTGGCTGGACGCTATGGGTTTCTACGACTTCGCAGGTTCGACTCTGGTCCACTCGGTCGGCGGCTGGGGCGCCTTGGCCGGTACGATCATGCTGGGGCCGCGCCTGGGCAAGTACGTCAAGGGCTCGATCCGACCCATCATGGGCCACAACATGCCCTTGGCCACGATCGGCGTGTTCCTGCTCTGGCTCGGCTGGTTCGGTTTCAATGGCGGGTCGGTCCTCTCGGCCGCCGCGGGGGATACGTCCAGGGTCCTGGTGACGACCAACATTGCCGCAGCTGGGGGCGTGGTGGCCGCGATGTTCATCTCGTGGATCATTCAGCGCAAGCCCGACTTGTCGATGGCTCTGAACGGGGCCCTTGCCGGTCTTGTGGGGATCACGGCGGCCGCGGATGTCGTTTCGCCGAACCAGGCCGCCGTCATCGGCTTTATCGCGGGTGCCTTGGTCGTCCTCTCGGTCATCGCGCTGGACAAGATCCGAATCGACGACCCGGTCGGTGCGATCTCGGTACACTTGACGTGCGGCATCTGGGGCACTCTGGCGGTCGGCATCTTCAGCTCAAATCCGGACCACACGATCCTTACGCAGCTCAAGGGCATCGGTGCGATCGGCGCGTTCGCGTTCGTGTTCGCCATCGTCGTGTTCGGCGTTCTGAAGGCGACCATGGGCCTGCGCGTCAGCGCCGATGAGGAGCAGAGGGGCCTGGACCTCAGCGAGCACGACCAGGAGGCCTACGCCGGATTCCAGATCTTCGTCACCCAGTAAACAGGGATTTGATCCCACAAGTCGGAGCCACACGATGAAACTGATCATCGCCTACATACAGCCTGAGAAACTCAACGACGTGAAATCAGCGCTGTTCGAAAAGAAAATCGACAAGATGTCCGTGACCAACGCCATGGGTTGCGGACAGCAGCAGGGCTACCAGGAGCATTACCGCGGTACCGTGGTCGAGATCAACCTGATGAAGAAGGTGCGCCTGGAAATCGCAGTGAACGACGAGTTCGTTCAACCCACGATCGACGCGATCACCGCAGCGGCACGCACCGACAGCATCGGTGACGGCAAGATCTTCGTGCTCACCCTCGAC
>CAUZBA010000194.1:0-6467 GCA_963577635.1 Phycisphaerae bacterium | reverse complement strand
GTACACGGAGGGTTCGGCGTTCGAAGCCTCATACGGAATGTCGACCAGATCCAGTAGCGTTGCCCCGAGGTGGCGAATCTCAACCGGATCGTGATACGCCGTCCGGGGCGCGATCCGCCCCGGCGCTCGAATGATCAAGGGCACCTGGACCAGGTCGGGATAGAGATCGCCGAATTCGTGCCCCCATTCTCCTCGCTCGCCGAGACACTCGCCGTGGTCGGAGGTCACGGCGACAATCGGTGGCCGGGGCTCGCCATCGCCCGTGTCGGCAGCCGGCGACCGCCAGCGCCGATCCAGGTCTTTAAGAAGGCGTCCGAGCGCCCGGTCCATGCTGGCGATGTCGTACGCATACAGCGCGATGCGTTGGTCTGCGGTGGGTTCGATCAGCCACGGCCGATCGAAATAGGGATTGGCGATCAGCCGCCTGCCGCCGGCGGGCAACTGCAGTTCAGGCGGACGCTCGTGCGGCCCGTAGGGCGCATGGACTTCCATCAGGTGCAGATAGAAAAACAGGTCGTCATCGTCGAGTGTGCTGACCGTGGGATTCACGATGTCATCGATCAGCGTCTGGGTATGGTGTCGCTGCCGGTCCGTCATCGACGTCGGTAACGTGACGCGGCCGAAGCCCTGTTCGAGGCCCGCGGCCGGTCCGGCGTTGGCGTTGGTCAGGATGCTGACCGTGGTGAAGCCGGCGTCACCGAAGCGCTCGGCCAGCGTCTCGTAGCGACCGGGCAGTCTTTGATCGATTCGTTGGATTCCGGTGCCGGAAACGTAGCAGCCGGTCATGATCGAAGGCATGGACGGGCGGGTCCAGTAAGACTGGGAGAACGCCCTCTCAAAGCGCACGCCCTGTTGCGCCAGCCGGTCCAGATGGGGTGATGGATTTCCCGCGCGGCCGTAGCATCCCAGCCAATCGGCGCGCTGGGTGTCGATCAGGATCATGATCACGCGGCGCGCGGGTCGCGTCGTATCGATCAACCGCAATCCGGACCAGAACAGGACCGAATCTTCCGGCACATGATCTGATTCGAAGATCAACTGTTTCCAACGGAGGTCGCCGCGCAGGGGAATGGCCAGTTCCTTCCACGCTTGCTCCGTCAGGATCCGGCCGCGATGCACAACTGTTCGAGAGTCGCCGTCGTCGACCGCGATGATCCGGTAGTCGATGGGTTGTCTCTTCGACCTGCCGATGCCGCCGATCGCCAGCTTCAGCAACAATCCATCGGTGTCGCCCGTGGGGAAAGTGAATGCACCGGGAACGCTCTGCCACAGACACGGGCGCAGGCTGCCGTTCAGATCGACGGAATCCTTCCCGTGGGTCGCGTCGTGGAATTCATCCAGTCGTCGCGTGTAGGTCATCGATTCCAGTTGAGCGGGGCCGTCCGTGGTGATCGTGATGAAATTCACCACCTTGCAGTCGCCACCCAGGGCCGGACGCTGCAGGTGCAGCGCCTGCAAATCGTCGGACCGCTGAAGCGGAATGGAAATCCGGGTGATGCCGCGGTCTGCCCAGATGTCGCCGTCGGCGGTGAAATGCACGACGAGCATTTCTGCCTCAGTCGATGTTATTCGAATGACGAGTGTTTCCAGATCAGACGGATCGATGTTCAAGGGTTCGCGGTGGCGGAACTGGTTGTGTCGGCCGGCTTCCGCGACGGCGTCGATTGAACGCCGCCCCTGGATTTTCCGGGGTTCGGCGCCGGTCGTGAACTGCGGCTCGATGGCGGCCCGCAGCAGATGACGGGTTCGATGCCCACCTGCCGGCGCGGCCGCCGTGGCGATCGCGGCGTCGGTGATCCGCCGGAACTGTGACGCGAATCCATCCAGATTTTTCGTGTTCGGTCCCAGTGTGCCGTAAGCGAACATGCCGGCGGCCAGAGCAATCACCACGAGCGCGGCAGTCAGAGCGCTTCGCACGATCGACCCGCCGCACACCCGGTGAATCCCGATCAGAAACAGGATCGCGGCGGCGGCAAGAGCGATGGCCTGACCCACCCGGTGTGCCCGCGGATGCTTCGGCGGCACGCGAATCTCGTATCGACGCCCGCTGGTCCGCGGATCCGATCCGTCACGACTTTTGAAAAAGACGTCATCTGCCCAATGGGAGTAAGCGCCGTCGAACCGGATCTTCCTGGCGTGGCTGCTGCGGCTCATGATCCCGTCACTGTGGCCTAGAAGCTTGACGCCATCTTCCAGAAGTTGAAGAGACGATGTGCCGTCGAGGTCGGAAATCATCCCATGGAACGCGTCAGGCAAAGCGAACCTGGCGACGCCTCGAACGAGTTGCAATTGTTCGGGTGGAACGACGATCGTCTGCAACGCGGCCAGTCGTTCTGCGGGCAGGCGCGACCACTGGTCCACCGCGAGCACGAGCAACACGGCGACGGCGATCGTGAGCCACGACTTGAGGCGGGTCAGCGCTTTCATCTTGCCTGTCGGTGCGAGCAGATCGACGAAGCCTGCATCCTAAGCGAAACCAACCAGAGTGTGCACTGTGTCCGTGCTGCGAATCACGCGATCGAATCGGAACATCACGGTCACCTATGTAAAGATTGAGCGACGCCGCGTGGTGTTCCTGTCCACTATTCAGGGTTCAGCTGCTGGTAATGCCCAGGGGGAAGCGGGGGCAGCCTGTTGAGGCTTCGCTCCCGGCTCTTTCGAATCCGATCGACGGCGTCGCTGCTCACGTTCGTGCCCTGAAGCATCGCCAGGATCTCGTCGACGGTTGCGATCGCCTGATCGAATTGCCCGTTGGAAGCGTACGCGACCGCCAGGGCGGTGAGCGATGATGGATGATCGCGCCCGGTGACGGTTACCGCTTTGCGTGCAAGGTCGACGGCGTCGCTTGGTCTTCTGGATCGTGGGTCGGGATGGGTTGCCAGAATATGGGCCAGCCGCATCAGCGGTTTCGGCTTGTCCGGCGACAATGTCAGAGACTTGATGTAGAGACCAATGGCTTCATCCAGCCGCACCGTTGTGGCAGGGGGTCGGCCGGCCTTCGCCTCGAGTTGATCCCACTTCAGAAGGGCATCTGCGGCGGAGGCGCACGCCGGGGCATTGGCCGGATGGATCTCCAACGACCTGCGTAAATGCTTCAACCCCTCCTCGTGTCGTGTCTGCGCGATCAGCGCCGAGCCAAGAGTGTGGTGGCCTTCCGCAAAGTCCGGATTGATCTCCAGCCCCCGCCTGCACATCGTCTCGGCCTCTTTGGCTCTATTTTGAAACAGCAACAGCACGTCTCCGTAGCGGATGTACCCTCCCGCCCGATCGGGTCGCATCAGCATTGCCTGACGATAGGCTTCGACCAGCGGCGCCGGATCGTTGTTCAGGTGTGTTCCGATCGTCCACTGGCTTTGAATCCAGGAAAGGCCCGCGGTGGCGATCACGGCGAACATCACCCATCCAAGGCGAAACGACGGCCGGCCCAGGTCGCGAAGCATGCGAACCGAATGCGTCACGCCCGCGGCAGCCAGCAGCATGACGAACGGGAACAGCGGCAGGAGGTAACGGTGCCAATCCAGGCGATAGGTGTAAGCCGTGGCACCGCCCCAGACGGCGAAACATATCAGAAATACGAGCACCGCCCGGCGATGCCGGGCGAAGTCGGCAGGCAAACCGCCGACGCCGATCAGGAAAAGCAAGAGCAGCACCGGGATAGACGACCAGACGAAGATCCAGTCGTTGGCGAAAAACAGGCCTCGGACGACACCGGCGGTCACCAGGGGCCAGGTCGGCAGCGTGCCCATGAAATACGCCAGCATCTGGAATTCCAACTCCGCCCACCGGCTCTCGAACATGCCCCTTACGAATTCGAACGGCCTGGAATAGAGCGATGGGTTGATCGCGATGGCGGCGATGAGAAACGCCACCATCACCAGAGGCGCGGACACGAGCATGTCGTGGAGCAATCGTCGTGTCGTCGGGGCCTCGCCGCCAGGGACGCGCCACCGTTGCACCAGCACGCCGGCAGCGATCACCATCATGGCGCACGGCAGGCCCGCGAGGCCGTTGAGTTTCGTGTTGGCCAGAACGGCAATCAACAATCCGATACAGATCGCGCGCCATCCGACTTTCAGGGTGCCGGCACCGCAATGGTTCAACCAGCCGATCTGCGCCCGAATCAGCAGCAGAAGCAGCAGACAGAAGGGGGCCTCCGACTCGATCTTCACCGAGAAATCCAGGACGATGGGGCAGGCCGCCATGAGTACGGCCGCGAGGGCGGCGGTCCAGGGGGCAAAGGTCACGGCGCCGATCCAGAAGATCACCATGCACGAGGCGGCGAAAAGCGCGGTGCAGACAAGGCGACCCCGAACCAGCGCCGGGAGGCCGATCTCGGCCTGCATGATCTTGTTCAGGGAGCGCGGATGCATGTTGAAGACGTTCTGGAACCACCATTCCTTCCTCGCGGGTGAGTCCGCGACGTAGCCGGCGGAGGCCGCCACGGCACCAAACAGGTACTTCGCAACGGGCGGATGGTCCAGACAATCCTGATGCTTCCAATCCGCCGATCGAAGGTCCCCTTTCTCAAACGCCAGGTGGTAGAGATATCCGGAATAGATCCACGCCCCCTCGTCGGGCTCGGTGATCTTCGCGTGACCCTTACTGACGAAATTGATCGTCAGGATGGACAGGACAGTGACGGTCGACAGACAGAACCATGTCGATGTTCGGCGCCACAGCGTGCTGGTGGAGTTCTCGGCGGTCATCGTGCTGTCATATTCGTCACTCGGTACCGTTGATAAAATGACTCATCATCGGGCGTTATTGCGATCGACGGATGATCTGGAATACCGCGAATCGTTCGCTGTCCGTCGCGAAGACTCTCGCATGACCCATTGTCTTCATTCTCTGCGCCTTTTCTCGGGATCGCGCCAGCAAAAACACATCGACCTCAAGTTGTCTCAAATGTTCCATCTGCTCGGCATCAAGGGGATCGGTGGATTCATAGAGCGTTCTGGCGATGTTCAGACTTTGCCTGGCATGACTGTGATCGACGGTCAGGTGCTCGTAGAGTTCGAATCCGTAACCCTGCGTGCCCAGGAAATTGGGCGCGAACAGCAGCTTGCGCTGCGCGAGGACCGGTAGGTGCAACTCGAGGTCCACCCAGACGCTGTCCACGGCGGTGGCTTTGCGAATCCAACGACACAGCTCATTTTCCTCCGGATCGTCGGTGACACGATAGCGGCCGCCCGCCTCCACGAAACGAGGGGCGGACTTGGCGCACTTCGCCCGCAGGTTGTCGAACGGAACGAACAGCAGAACAGGCACGACGAACCACGCGAGATGCCTCAGGCGCGACTGCAGGAACGGCTTGACCGCCAGGCCTGCGACGATTCCCAGCAGGACCATCGTGGTGACCTGGAATTTGTACTCGCCCGTGTCGTAGATGTGAAAGGTGAAGAACGTCGAGGCGCTCGCCGCGGCGACGCAGCCGATCAGGAGCAGCGTTCTGCGGTCCAGTGACGCAAGCAGGTACTTGCGGTAGCAAATGATCAGGAGCAGCGGAATCAGGCCATGCACCAGGAAGCCCAGGAGCTTTCTGGTCACATTCTCGCGCGACAGCGATGAGAAGAAGAACAACGTGAAGTTCATGCCCGTGCCCACCGAATCATAGAACGGCTTGAGAATCAGGCAGCACACGATCGTGGTGGCCCCGATGATGAGGATCTGCTTCAGTTCCACGAAGTCGATCTTCCGGCAATGGCAGAACAGGGCCACGGCGGTGATCGCGCCAACGCTTGCCAGGCAGTTGAAGATCAGCAAGGGGTAGACAAAGCCAGTGATCACGAGGCAGAGCCCGAAGAGGAAATGATTGAGCAGACGATGACGTCGCGATGCGATGTTGATCAGGGCCACGATCACGGTAAAGAAGAACACGAGGCCGACGGGGTAGGCGTTGATGTTCGAGAACTTGATGACGGCCGGAACACCCCTCAGCTCGAACAGCACATGAAAGTGATCTTCGATCCAACCGTTGAATCGAGCACCGACCAGCGTATTCGCGAGCAGGGCCATGGCCGTGGAGGCGGCATTGCTGGCGGCGTCGGGAAACAGTCGTCTGGAGATCGAATAGACGAGGAGGCAGATCGCCATCCACGCCCCGACGTTGCTGGTCACGAATGCGATCGACGGCGTGATGGAGAAACACTTCATCAGGCCGGCAATGAGCAGATCGTAGACCCATGGATAATGCAGTGCCGTGCCTGCCAGAAACGGATTGTCCGGAGGGATGGATCCGGCAAGCATCTGGTAGATGACCGCGCTGTGAAACAGGCCGTGATTGGAGACGATCCGTTGTGCCGGAAACAGGCAATAAGTGACGATCAAGATGATCGCGACGGAGAGCAACAGATACGGGAAATAGAGTTTCCTCGGCAGGAGGTGGATGAGAATCAGTATGACGCCACAGGCAAGAAGAAAAGAAGGCAGAATCAGGGTCATGTGGGTGAGCCTGTCAATACTGCCTG
>CAUZBA010000193.1:0-6484 GCA_963577635.1 Phycisphaerae bacterium | reverse complement strand
CTTCTCCCGTTGATGGGTCGTCCGACTCCTCGTCACCGAAGAGCGAGCCTTCGTCGGAGCCGTCTTCGGCACCGGACTGCGCGGGCTGTGCGCTCGCCTCGTCCACTTCACCGAAGAGCGAGGGCGCCTCGGGCTTCTCCTCCCCGATCGCCGGACCGGCACAGATCCACCCCCAGGTGCAAAAAAAAACGACCCCGACTGTCATGAGCTTG
The DNA here is from genome assembly GCA_963577635.1 of Phycisphaerae bacterium. GTDB lineage: Bacteria > Planctomycetota > Phycisphaerae > Phycisphaerales > Phycisphaeraceae > CAUZBA01. The sequence goes on along the minus strand of CAUZBA010000193.1, from coordinate 6,272 downwards.
GACTTGGACATGGTCTCGTCCTTGGCGTCTGCCTCCTGCGTTCTTTACCTTTCCGCGTTCTGATATTCCCGAACCTGTTCAACCGCCCGCGACGGGCTCGATCGTGACGCGCCCCGTGAGCGCTGCCACCGTGATGCGGTATTGAGTTTCCGTTCCAACGACGTCCAGCACGCCGCCGATCACCGGCGCCCCCAGATCGTCGAACTCAATCGTCGTCGAGCCGCCGAAATCCACGTTGGCCAACGTCACCCCGTTGAAGCGAGGATCGTTCGCGAAGGAGATGACGTACGCCCCGCCGCCGATCCAGCCGGCGGCAAGAGTCTCGTCGTTCTCGTCCGTGAGCCGGTACGCATTGTTCGCCGTGTCGAAGATGATCTTTCGGGTCTTCTGATGGGCCACGGCGTCGTTCTGAGCGAAAATGATGTCCGCGATGACGCACCGCCCCGCCGCCTGCACGGAGAACGTCCCCGCGTGCAGCAACCGGGGAACGACGACCGCCGCCGCGATGCTGATGATCGTCACGACGACCAGCACTTCGGCGAGCGTGAACGCACAGGTTTTTCGCTTTCGAGTGTTCACTTCTTGGCAACCGCAGGCTTCGTTTCCCGATCCCTGGCGGGCTGCTCCATCCGAATCCGAGCAGCTCCGCTTCTGAACAGACCTGTTAGCTCTTCGGTCTTCTGATTAAGACTCTTGAGCAGGCTGTTCGTTTCGTACCGTTGCAGACCGGCGTTGGGAATGCCCGCGCTGGCCGTGCTCGCGAACTCGGGCAGGGCGCCTCCGACGCGCTCGGCCGTCGTCCAGAGGGTCCACAGGTTCAGGGTCAGCAGGACCGCGAGGATCGTGAGCACCGAATTGAGATAACGCAGAGAACGCACGGTGAGGCTCCCATCGGGTTTCGATACTTCAACGATCGGTCATATCGACGCGCTACTGTGGTCGGGGCCGAACACTTCTCAAGGGGCACGCCCGACAAATCTTCGTGGGCTCTGGGCGTGAGCATCGATTCCGCCGGGCGTTCCAGCCGACGTGCCGCGAGCCTCACCGCGCGCAGAGGACGGCTTCCTCGTTTGTGCGATCAGGTCGAAAATACACGCCTGGCAGGCACGCGGCTGAACGCCCCGCACCCTGTGTGCGTGTTCGCGAGCCGCAAGACACCGTCGACACCGGTATTCACTTCGACCGAAAGCCTGCAACGTCTGACCCGTCGCACCATCCCGGGGAACTCCTAGAAGACAAAAAAAACCACCCCGGTCTCCTGGACCGGGGTGGCTTGATTGTCGTCGTCCTGTGCCGGTCTTACCGAGCGGCGATGGCGTCGGCGTCCGAGATGCGCAACTCCTCCATCTTCGCGGCCGGAACCACGGCATGGATCGCACCGGTGGCGAGGATGTACCTCCATGCCTTGGTGTTGTTCAGCGCCACCTCGGCGGGGTTGTCCAACGTAGAGAACGGGTTCACCGGCGGCTGCTGGAGGTATGGCCCCATCTCGTTGCCGCTGCCGTCGCCGGTCGTGTACGCCGCATCGGGCTCGGTCTCGGTGGTCAGCGGGGCCCACTGATCGGTGACCAGATCCGGGTATGCCCCGTTGTGCTGGATCTGCCCCAACTCGAGCTGGCTGCGGATCGTCTGAAGTTGCGAGATCAGGCTGCTCCTCTTCGCAGACTGGCTGGCGCTGGTGAACTGCGGGATCACGATCGCGGCGAGAATGCCGAGAATCACGACCACAATGAGAATTTCGACCAGAGTGAAACCTTTTCGGACCGCTTTTCGTGCCAACATGTGCTTTTCTCCTATTATGCACTCCCCGGGAATCGGGGCTCGACCAAAACATTCCACCGCGGCCCAAACGCTGAGCCAACGAACATCCGCCTTCGGGTACTGCTCCTGCGAAGGCCCCGGCCCAGTCACCAGCGTTCCAGGATGACCTGACCGTTCATCGTCAGCCCATACCGCGTACTTGAGCAGGGCTGCGGGCCTTTTCCGACTCGACTTCAGCTTCAGGGTTCGAAGCCGTGCCGCATCGGACCCAAATGAGAAGATTCAGAACCGCGCCCGGCAACCGCAGGCGTCGAATAAAGACAGGTTGTGCAAAAGGGATGCTTGCCTGATCGGCACAGACGGAAGGGGGGAGGGGGGGGAGGGTTCAGGGACGAGTTCAGAGTTCGGAGTTCAGGTAAGAGCAGAGCAGAGAAGTGCAGAGAATGCGAGAGATCTTGAACAGTCCGGCCCCCTCTCCCTCCGGGAGAGGGCTGGGGTGAGGGTGCTGGCCCATGGCCGCCCGTGACAACAGTGAGGGATGGACTCAGGGCGCTTGCCTTCGCCACGAAGTACGAGCCGCTGCGCTTCGACTTCTCCCGCCACGGCTTGCCCGTCACAGCGGGGCGGGTCTCCACTGCGCTTCGACTTCTCTTCCCCGAACCCTCGCCGCTTCGCCGCCGCGGCGGCGGCTCACTCCCCCGGCTCGAGGACGGCCATGAAGGCTTCCTGGGGAATGTCCACGGCTCCCACCCTCTTCATGCGCTTTTTGCCTTCTTTCTGCTTTTCTAGGAGCTTGCGCTTGCGCGTGACGTCCCCGCCGTAGCACTTGGCCGTCACCTGCTTGCCGACCGATTTGATCGTCTCGCGGGCGATGACCTTGCCGCCCACGGCCGCCTGCAGCGGGATCTCGAAGAGGTGTCGGTCAATCTGTTTCTTCAGACGAAGCAGGAGCGATCGGCCCCTCTGCTCCGCCTGGTCGCGATGGACGATGACGGACAGGGCGTCCACGCGCTTGCCGTTCACGAGAATATCCAGCTTGGCCAGCCTTCCTTCTCGGAAGCCCTCCAGCGTGTAGTCCATCGTTCCGTAGCCGCGCGTCATGCTCTTGAGCTTGTCGTAGAAGTCGTAAATGATCTCGGCCAGGGGCAGTTCGTACTCGATGATCTGCCGCGTTTCAGAGACGAATGTCTGCCGCCGATACGTCCCCCGCCGCTGCTCGCAGAGCTTCATGACGTCGCCGATGGCGGTCTTGGGCGTGATGAACTCCACGCTCACAATCGGCTCGCGGATCTCGGTGACGTTCGACATGTCCGGCAAGTCCGCCGGGTTGGTGATCTGCACGACGCCGCCGTCGCGCAGCTTGACTTCATAGGTCACCGTGGGGGCGGTCTGCACGATGTGCACGTTGCCCTCACGTTCGAGCCGTTCCTGCACGATGTCCATGTGCAGCATCCCCAAGAAGCCGCAGCGAAAACCGAACCCCAGAGCTTCGGACGACGCCGGCGCGAACGTGAAGCTCGCATCGTTCAGGTGCAGCCGTTCCATGGCGTCTCGCAGCTCGTCGAAACGTGTCTCGGCAGTGGGGTAGAAGTCGCAGAACACCATCGGCTGCGGCTCGCGATAACCGGGCAGCGGCCCGTCAGCCCGGCGAGCATCCAGCGTGATGGTGTCGCCGATGTTCACGTCGTCGAGACTCTTGATCGACGCGACCAGGTAGCCCACCTCGCCGGCGCCCATCGGCGCAGTCTGCCTCTTCATCTGCGGTATGAACTTGCCTACCTCGCTGATCACGTAGGATCGGCGCGTCCCCATGGTGAGGATCTTGTCGCCCACCTTCAATTGGCCGTTGAAGATCCTGAAGTAGATGACCACGCCGCGGTAGTCGTCGTAGATGCTGTCGAAAATCAGTGCCTGGGTGGGCTGTCCCGAATCCCCGCCGGGCCCCGGAAGCCGCTCACAGATCACGTCGAGCAGTTCCGCGACGCCGATGCCGCTCTTGGCCGAGACCAGGAGGCACTGCTCGGCCGGCAGGCCCAACGTCTGTTCGATCTCCATGGCCACTTCGTCCGGCCGCGCCGACGGCAGATCGACCTTGTTGATCACCGGAATGATCTCAAGGTTCGATTCGGCCGCAAGGTAAGCATTGGCCACCGTCTGGGCCTCGACGCCCTGGGTCGCATCCACCACCAGAATCGCGCCCTCGCACGCGATCAGAGCCCGACTCACTTCGTAGTGAAAGTCCACGTGCCCCGGCGTGTCAATGAAGTTCAGAAGGTAGTCCTCGCCTCGGTGATGGAATTGAACGCTCACCGCCGAGGCTTTGATCGTGATCCCGCGTTCGCGCTCCAGATCCATCCCGTCAAGCACCTGCTCGCGCATCTGGCGCGGACTGACCGCCCCCGTGAGTTGGAGCATGCGGTCGGCGAGCGTGCTCTTGCCGTGGTCGATGTGGGCGATGATGCAAAAGTTGCGTATGTTCATCGCGTCAGGGGGCCCGGCTCGGCCACGGGCGGGGCGGGGCGTCTGGCTTCGGCCCGGCGCTGGAAGTCGTCGAGAAAGATCTGGATTTCGGATGCCGCGTGGCGCAACCTCTGCGGCCGGCCACGGGCGAGCCGCGGGTCGGCTGCCAGCACCGCGCGCAGACAGGTGAACTGCTCCCTGAGGTTCACCGCGCCGGCCCGCCGGGCCGTCCACGCCAGCAGCGCCAACGTCTTGAAGACGACGCGGTCCGTGGTGCGCCGCTTCAGCCGCGCCGGGTCCAGGATCAGGGGCCCTGCCGCGCCCTGCGCGCACGCGCGGTCCACGAGCAGGTTGCTCACCTTGTGGTCCCGGTTGACGTACCCGGCGGCGCCGATCACGCCGAGTTGGGCCCCGACGGCGGCCGCCACGGCCCGGCGCGGCCCGCTTCCGGGGCACCCCGGCCGGTGGTGGATCCACTGCTGAAGATTCGGCGCGGCCACGTAGGGCGTCACCAGTGATTGGCTCCACCGCCCGAAGTGATCGTCGTGGATCAGCGCGAGCAGATCGATCACCCGCACCCCGCAGCGTCGTAGGCGCTGCGCGTTGCGCCACTCGCGCCAGGCGGGCGTCCGGCCGACCAGGTGGTGCGTGGCCGTCTTCCAGGGCGAGCCCCGATAACGCTTGACGACCCAGCGCCGGCCTTCGAGTTCCAGCAAGCGCACCAGTGAGCGGGCGTCGTCCTTGAATGTCTCCAGGCAGCGCGCCTCGCCCTCGACCAGGCGCACCAGGAGGCCTCCGACATCGCCTTGCGCCATCGAAAGGCCGAGGCGGGCCGCCGCATCCAGGTTGATCCAGATGCGGATCCTGCCGTCGCGATGCCGGCTGGTCCGGTCGCGAGGGGGACGCCCCTCATCGAGAACCTTCGGATCGCGCCGGGCTTGAACAGTTCTTGACGTCAATGCGGAGTCTCGACACCCGGATCATGTTCGGCCGCAGGAACGGTTCGCTCGTGCGGCGTTGTGGTTCGACATTCACCTGTTTCCGACGCTCGTCGATTGCCGGCACCTGCCGCGTGCCGACGACCACGCTCCGGCTCCAAGCTCCCGGCTCCGACATTCCACCGGGCGCAGGTCGCCGTCATGGCCTCCGGATCCGGTATCATCGCCCTTGGGCGAGAATCCGAAGGCTTCGTCGGCGGCTCAATACGCGGTGGCAGGCGGAGCCTCGTGAGGTCTCGCCGACGGGCCCGCGAATTATAGCGGATTCAACGATGCTTCTGGGAGCGCCCCGACACAAGCCGTCACGCTTCAGCGAAACGACCAGCGATCGCGGTTGCACCGACCACTACATGGCCGGCGAGCATCTTCAGCGCGACGCGCGCATGCGGCGGATCGATCGCATCGAGCGCCGCGTCGTTTCGGACGTTTTGCGCAGGCTCGCATCCGGATCGACGGTCGCCGACGTGCCGTGCGGCAACGGGCGCATGAGCCAGATCGTTCTGGAGCAGGACGGTTTGGGTCTCGTCGCCCTCGACCTGAACCCGGGCATGCTCGCATCCATGTCGGTGCGCGGCAACGACCGCCTCCTGCAGCGATGCGCCTGCGCGAACGTGCTCGAATTGCCGCTGGCCGACCAGAGCGTGGACATGCTGATCAACATGCGCCTGCTGCATCACATCGAAGACCGCGCGACGCGCCTGGGCATGCTGCGCGAGCTGGCCCGCGTCAGCCGCCGCTGGCTGATCACCAGCTTCTGGACGACCCACTGCTGGCGCTACGTGCGCCGGCGCTTGCTGGGAAAGCAGATCCGGGGGTTTCCCATCGCCCCGCGAGACTTTCGCGAACTGTGCGACGAAGCGGGCCTCGATATTCTGCGACTTGTCCCGGCCCGCCGCCTCTACGAAGAGCAAGTGGTGGCGGTCTGCCGGACGCGGGCGGCGAAGGAGCCGCCGGCCTAGACTCTTCAGTTGTCACTTCCGCGCACGGCGCACAAAAGTGTTCAGTGTTCAGGATCGGAAAGGCAAGATAACCCATCGCGCGTGGATCGGGTCT
>CAUZBA010000192.1:0-6514 GCA_963577635.1 Phycisphaerae bacterium | reverse complement strand
TGGCGCAGCTCGAAGAGTTTCTGTCACGCCATCGGACGCTGGGGCGAGCCACGACCAGGAGCGGCGCGGCGCTGCCCACTTCCGTGCGCTGGCACATGGTTGGCCACCTGCAGCGAAACAAAGTCAAGCAGATTATTCCCCTCGTGCGGCTGATCCACAGCGTGGACAGCCTGCGCCTGGCCGAGGAGCTGCACAGTCACGCGGCGCGCCTCGACTGCGTCGTGGACGTGCTGCTTCAGGTCAACACCTCATTGGAGCCCGCGAAGTTCGGCGTCGCCGCACCGGCGGCGCTGCACCTGGCCGAACAACTCGACACGATGATCCACCTGCGCCTTCGCGGGGTCATGGCGATGGCGCCCGTGACCGAGAACCCCGAAGAGTCTCGGCCCTACTTTGCCCGCGCCGCCGAGATCTTCACCGACATCCGCGACGCCAGGATCGGAGGCCGATCATTCAACGCCCTGTCCATGGGCATGTCCCACGATTTCGAGGCCGCCGTGGAAGAAGGGGCCAACATCGTGCGAATCGGGCAGGCACTATTCGGCAACAGCAATGACCAACCCTCAGTGGCTGACGACTGACGGTTCGATGCACTGCGGCGTCTCATTTCTTGGGTTGTTCACGGTCAGACCCACCGGATAGGCCGTCAACTGATCAGGCGGAAATGTGCCGATCAGGGCCAGAGCTCGCGGCGGATCGGTCAGGTCGGGGTCAATCCACTGCAAATACGCGTCGCGCGGCAGGATCACCGGCATGCGGTCGTGGATCCGGGCCAACGAAGCGTTCGGCTTCGTGGTCAGGACGGTGCACGACTCGACCGCATCCGGGCCGTCACCCTGCCAGCGTTCCCAGAGACCGGCGAACGCGAACACGCCGCCATCCGGCATCGTGATTCGATAGGGCTGCTTGGCGCGACCGGTGTTCTGCCACTCGTAGTATCCGTCGGCGGGGATGAGGCAACGACGGCGCCTGATCGCGGTTCGGAACGCGGGCCGTGTGGTGACCGTCTCGCTGCGGGCATTGATCATGCGGTTGCCCACCGCCTTGTCCCTGGCCCAACTTGGAATCAGACCCCAGTGCATCATGCGCAGCTCGGTGCGGTTCACGTGATCGCGGTCCGCCACGACCACGGCCACCGCCTGCGTCGGCGCGATGTTGTATCGGGGATCGACCTGCGGTTGCCGCTGCAGCCAGAACTGCCGGGCAAGCTGCTCCGCGGAAGTGGTCAGGGTGTAGCGGCCGCACATGGGATCGTGTTCAACAACTGGAATGGACAGGGGGAGAAGCGACGAAGGGGGGAGCGTGTGACACGACCTTCACCCGTACACGAACGCCAAAGGGGAACCCCGCCGCACAGCGAACCGATCTGCGAACCACAGCCCTTCGTCGCTCCGTCGCTTCCCCATCACATCATCGCCACTGGATCGACGTCTACGGCCGTATGCGCATCGGCATGCAGGAGGCGGGCATTGCGAAGGGCGGTCATCAGCTTCTGGAGCGTGGACGCGGCATCGGGCGGCGGCGCGATCAGTTCGATCTGTTGCCGGTGGTACCCGGCGATACGGGCGATCGGGCACGGTCCCGGCCCATGCACACGCACGGCGCCGCCCAGATCATCGTTGAATGACGCCAGGGCGTCAGCAAGGCGCCGCGCGTGGTCTCGGCACTGGTCGAGGTCGCGGTAACGCACGACGATCCGTGCCATGCGCGCCGCCGGCGGCAGGACGACGCCGCAGCGCAACTCGATCTCGCGCTGGGCGAACTGCTCGTAGTCGTGGTCAGCGGCAAGCACGATCGCCGAGTCGTCGGGCGCAAAACTCTGCACGACGACGCGGCCGGCCTTGTCGCCGCGGCCGGCGCGGCCGGCAACCTGGGCAATCAGCTGGAACGTGCGCTCGGCGGCGCGAAAATCGGGCAGGTTCAGGGCCGTGTCCGCGCTGATCACGCCGACGACGTGCACGTTTGGAAAGTCCAGGCCCTTGGCGATCATCTGCGTGCCGAGCAGCACGTCGATCTGACGCGCCCGGAAACGGTCCAGGCATTGCTCGTAGTCGCGACTCGTCCGCATCGTGTCAGAATCCATGCGCATCACGCGCGCCGAGGGGAAGATGCGTTGAAATTCCTCCTCCACGCGCTGGGTGCCAAGGCCGAAGACGCTCGTCTTGTGGTCGCCGCACTGCGGACACTGCTGCGGCAACTGCTGCTCGGCTCCGCAGTGGTGACAGCGGACGAAGCCGGCCGAAGGCAGCGTCCGGTCCTTGTGGTAGACCATCATCGCGTCGCAGTACTGGCAGTTCATCAGCCAACCGCAGCGGTGATCGGGACAGGCGATGTAGTTCGCGTAGCCGCGGCGATTCAGGAGCAACATCGCCTGGCCGCCCTGCTCGAACGCCTGCCGCAGCAGCGACTCCAGGTGCAGGCTGATCAGGTGCACGCCGCCGTTCGCGGCCGTGGCCCAGCGCAGCCGCCGCTCCTGACGCATGTCAACGATGTCGACTTTCGGCAGGGTCTGGCCGGTGACCCGTTGCGGCAGGCGATGAAGATGGTAGCGCCCTTGCCCGGTCGTGTTGTAGTAGCTCTCCAGGCTTGGCGTGGCCGAACCCAGGACGACGGGCACACCAAGCATCTGGGCGCGCTTGATCGCCACGTCACGCCCGTGGTATCGCGGGAGCTGATCCTGCTTGTAGGAACTCTCGTGCTCCTCGTCGACGATGATGACACCGATGTGCTGCATCGGCGCAAACACCGCCGACCGTGCCCCGACGACGATTCGGGCTTCGCCCTCGCGGATGCGCCGCCACTGCTCGTGACGCTGTGCGTCGGTCAGGCCCGAGTGCAATACCGCCACATCCGTGAACCGGGCCACGAACCGGGACACGGTCTGCGGCGTCAGCGCGATTTCGGGGACAAGGACAATCGCCCCGCCTCCGTCTTTCCCACTGACCACCCTCTCGATGATGCGCAAATACACCTCCGTCTTGCCGCTGCCGGTGACGCCGTGAAGCAGGTGCGCACTGAAGCCTTGATGAAGACAATCGATCACGCGCCGCACCGCGTCAGCCTGCGACGGGGTCAGCGTGATACGCCGCAACCCTTCGTTGCCGGATTCGGCGCAAAGCGATGCGGGCGCGACCGCCTCCTGTCGCGTCACAAGCAGGCCCTTGCGGATCAGCAGCTTCACGGGAGCAATGCTGCAGGCGCCGGACCGGTCGGCCAGTTCGCGCATGTCGACGCCGGCGCCCGACGCAGCGTCCGCGGCCGCCTCGAGGACGGCCCGCTGCAATTTCGTGAGTCCCGCCGGGACGGCGCCTGGCGACCGGGCATTCTCGGCGAGAAATACGCGGGTATGCAGCGAGCGCCGTGTCCCGCGTTTCACCGCAGCCGGCAACATCGTCACGAATACCATGCCCAGCGGGCAGCAGTAGTAGTTTGCCATCCACCGCGCCAGGTCGATCAGGTCGGCGGGAACAGCCGGGCCGCGCGGATCCCTGGCGAGAATCGGCTTGACCGAATCGGCGTCGATCTCGGTCGTTTCGCTGCGTTCGACAACGACACCGGATACGCGCCGGTCGTGGCGACCCAATGGCACGGTCACGCGTTGGCCGATGCGCAGATCGTCCAGCTCGCTGGGCACTGCATAGGTCAGACCGTTGGGCGCCGAGTCGATTCCGCGCTCGGGCGCGACGCGGGCGTAGCCAGCGATCGCGGCGGTGGCCCCTGTTGTTTCGAACAGCTGCGTCATGCAGCGCAGTATAGGAGAGAGACAAAGAGAGCAGGAAAGCAAGAGAGCGGGAAAGCAGGACGGCAGAGGAGTGGGGACTGAATGGTAGCCCATTCCCGATTCCCTGCCTTCCCGCTCTCTTGCTTTCCTGCTCTGGCATCCCGTCTTCCTGCTCTTTGCCTGATCACCTGTGGCTGATCGTCACCTCCTCAGCTACCATCCAGCCATGCCGGTGCGTTCAAAAGACGACACGCCCGCCATGCGTCAGTACCACAGCTTCAAGCGGCAGCATCCGGACTGCGTGCTGTTCTTTCGCATGGGCGACTTCTATGAAATGTTCTACGACGACGCGAAGCTCGCCCATAAGGTGCTCGGCGTCGCCCTGACTCAACGAAGCAACGGCATCCCCCTGGCGGGCGTACCCTTCCATGCGGTCGAAGCCTATCTGCGCCGGATGATCGAGGCGGGCTACCGCGCCGCCGTCTGCGAACAGATCGAAGACCCCGCGGTGGCGAAGGGTGTCGTCAAACGCGACGTCACGCGTGTGATCACTCCGGGCACGCTGACCGACGAGTCGCTGCTAGACGAAAGTCGTGAGAACCCGCTCGCGGCGCTTGTGCCGCACAGCGGGAACGGGGCCTGCGTGGCCTGGGCGGAATTGAGCACCGGTGCGTTTAGCGCATCGACTTTCACCGCCGACGAACTGCATGACGAACTGGTTCGCATCGGCCCGAGGGAACTGCTGTACCTCGAGGATGACACCGCACCGGCAACGATCGGTGGACGGAACATCGCCGACCTTGCCGAGCAGATCGGCGCCGTGCCCACCGCGCGTCCGGCTTGGCAGTTCGGCCAGTCCGAGGCCGCCGAAATCCTCAAACGCCAGTTCCAGGTGGCCGCGCTGGCCGGTTTCGGATTTCGGGACGACGAACCGGTGATCCGCCCGATCGCCGCCGTGATCCACTACCTCCTGGAGACGCAGAAAAGCGGCGACGGCAGCGAGGGACGACCGTTGGCCCACCTGCGCCCTCCGCTGCGCTTCGCGCGCGAAGCGCACATGGTGATCGACCAGGTCTCGCTGCGCAGCCTGGAAATCGACCGGACGATGCGGTCCGGGCAGACCCTGGGCAGCCTGCTCGGTGTCATGCAGCAGTGCACCACCGCGATGGGCAAACGCCTCTTGCGCCACAGCCTGTGCTATCCGCTTCGTCACCGCGCCCAGATCGAACAGCGCCAGCGCGTCGTCGCGGCCCTGGTCGACGACGGCGCACTGCTCGAGGCACTTCGCGGCGCCATGGAGAAAGTGCAGGACGTGCCGCGCACCGTCGCGCGCCTCTCTGTGGGCCGCGCCGCGCCGCGCGACCTGGTGGCGCTGGGGAACAGCGCCGCCCAGGCCGCCAGGATCGTGTCGATCCTCGCCGATCGACCCGCGGTTCGGCCTTACTTCGACGCGCTGGACGCGATCGCCACGGACCTGACCCGACTGGCCGACACGATTTGCGCCGCGTGTGTCCAGACACCGCCCGCCCACCTGCGCGAGGGCGGACTGATCCGCGACGGTTTTGACGAGCAGCTCGACGAGGCCCGGACCTATCAGCGCGACAGCCAGGGCTGGCTGGCCCGTTACCAGAAGCAACTGATCGAAGAAACGGGCATCGCCACACTGAAAATCGCGTTCAACCGGGTGTTCGGATACTTCATCGAAGTGACGGCCGCGAATCGTGATCGCGCCCCGGACAGCTGGAGTCGCAAGCAGACGCTCAAGAATGCCGAGCGCTTCATCACGCCGCCGCTGAAACAGTTCGAAGACAAGATCCTGGGCGCCGAGCAGCGGGCCATCGCAAGGGAACAGGCCCTCTTCACCCGCCTGTGCGATGACGCGGTGCAGCACGTTCCAGGGCTCAACGCGTTCGCCGACGTCGTGGCCGCCCTTGATGTGCTGGCGTGCTTTGCCCGTCGGGCGGTGCGCCACCGGTACGTACAACCACGGATCGTGGACGATCCGGTCCTGCACATCGAAGGTGGCCGGCACCCCGTACTCGATGAACTGCTCGGCGACCGGTTCGTTCCGAATGATGTGGGACTGGGAAGCGACGGAGCGACGGAGCGACGGAGCGACGAAGGGGGGAGCGGGCAGGGGGCAGGGGCCACGCTCGCACTGATCACGGGGCCGAACATGGCGGGTAAGTCGACCTACATCAGGCAAACCGCGCTGATCACGCTGCTGGCGCACACCGGGTCGTTCGTGCCCGCGGATTCGGCGACGATCGGCCTTTGCGACCGGATCTTCACGCGCGTGGGCGCCAGTGATGAATTGCACGCCGGGCAATCCACCTTCATGGTGGAGATGACCGAGACCGCCAGCATCTGCCACCACGCCACGGCGTCAAGCCTTGTCGTTCTCGATGAAATCGGCCGGGGCACGAGCACGCTCGACGGTCTGGCTCTGGCCTGGGCGATCACCGAACACCTGTCCGGTCAAGGTTGCCGAACACTTTTCGCGACGCACTACCACGAGTTGACCGTCCTCGCCGAAACGTTCGCCAACGTCATCAACCTCAACGTCACGGTGCGCGAATGGAAGGACCAGATTGTCTTCCTGCACCGGATCGTCCCCGGCGCCACCAGCCAGAGCTACGGCATCCACGTCGCGAAAATCGCGGGCGTCCCGACGCAGGTCATTGATCGAGCATCGGCGCTACTTGCGCAGCTCGAAGTCAGCCATCACCAGCCGGCGTCGGAACCACGCTGCGACATCCCCGGCGACAACCAGATGCAACTGTTCACGCAATA
>CAUZBA010000191.1:0-6514 GCA_963577635.1 Phycisphaerae bacterium | reverse complement strand
CACCCGGCGTTCACAACCTGCCCGACGGCGATCCGGTAGATCGACTCGAATCGGTCTTTCGCGCCATCGATCGCGCTTGCCGCGCCGCCGGCAAGACACTTGCCATCCGCGACTGGGGCTCCGTCGGTAAGGCCCGTTCACCAACCGGTCATCTCTTTCATGAAGCGATGGCCCGGCTGCCACAGGATATCGCCATTTATATTAAGAACGTTGTCTGCGACTTTGTGACCAATGCGGAAGTCCCTCACCCGAACCTGACCGCCTATCCCAACCGTCCGCTGATCGTCGAGTTCGATGTGTACGGAGAATACTTCGGCCGCACGGATATTCCCTACGTGGATCCGCAGCACTTCTGCCACCGCCTCGATGCTCTGTATACGCTTAAACCCTATGGGGTGTCGGGGCGGATCTGCTTTGAATGCGATCGTAGCGGGCGTCACTACCCTACCATCTTCGACTCACCCAACGCCGCCAACGCCGTGGTGTTTGCCCGCTGGTCTACCGATGCAGCAGAGCAGCGTGACACCTCACAATGGCTCGATATCACCGCACCCGCCAGGCGTTGGCAGACCTATTACTGGCAGTGGTTGACCGAACGTTACGGCCTTGATGCTGCGCCACTACTAGCCCGCCTTTTCGATCGCACGCCGCAGATCATCCACGGCATCTTCGGTGGTCTATGGACCGGCTACTGGCATCCGTTCGATGTACTCGACCACACCACGCTGCCGTGGCCGCCCATACCCCTTAAACAGCGGAAATCGATGTCTTGGAGTGACAATGACTTCGACTGGGCCCTTGGCTGGCTCACCGCCGGCACCCCGACCGAGCACATCGGCTGGTGTCAACTCGTTTCACATAAGCGAGAGGCGCTGCGGCTTGCAGTTCTCTGCCAGCAGGAACTGGGCACCGATGGGCCACCGCGACTCAACCCCGATGACATGGCCGATCTGAAACTGCTCTTTGAGCAACTGGTCATGGTCTGTCGAGGTGATGTGCTCACCGGCGAAATCCTGCTCACGAGAAAGGGTCCGGCCCGCGCCCGCCGGACGATGAGCGTACCCGACTCACAGGCTCTGGCAACGCGTGCCGACGAGATCGGACACGAAGCGCTCACCGCCTTCGGCGAGGATTTCTTCGGACAGTTCCCGTTACGCATGAAAGTCTGGGCCGATTGGGCCCGAAGCCCAGATCAGGCAGGTCAACAGAGCCCCGCAAGTGGGGACGGGAGCTAAGCCATCATTATGTGCGTGACCGCCAGAGAGTAATCGTCTCACTGTGACTCGCCGTGCGATGCTAGGATCTTGCGCAGTTTCTGCAGGTATTCCGAAAAGTCCGCCCACTCGCGATACGACTCCACATTGAACTCGTTGCTCGCGATCCGTTCGAACGCGGCCATGGGGTCGGCCGGTCCAAGGAACGGCTCGCTACGCTGGGCGGCCGCGGCCCGCAACTCGTCGTAACGCTCGAGCCAGACGATGTCGATGCCCAACTTCGCCCGACGGACCCGGTACTCGAGCGTCTGGGCGCCAGACACCGCCTGCAAGGCCCGGGTGAACAGGCGTGTCCCCTCGTTCAGATCCTCTAACGTCAGCCACTTGGTTGTCGTCGTGTCGTACGCGCCCAGAAAGATGTCCCGGTGACGGCGAACCGCCTGGTGCTGCACAAGCAGCCACCTCATCAGGAACTCGCCGGCGTCACCGTAGTATCCGCGGAGGAACTCGGCCATCAGGGCCCGCGTGTCCTGGTGCGGGTTCCACATAAGCTGACACCCGACGTACGCCCGCATGCGCTGGAAGTCACTGGCGTTACCGTTGCCGCCCTGAATCATCATGCCGGTCACACCCTGCTCGGCGAAGAAGCCGAGGTTCTGCGGCAACACGAAGTGGTTGGGATGCGGCTGCACCCAGTTGCGGAAGTTTGTCTCGTGCTCCCAGATGTAGACGTGACGGGCCCGGTCGCACCACCGAACGACCCCCTGCCCGTTAACAACCTCGGTCAGTGGCAGCTTCCGGTTACTGCTCACCGGGATCGAGTAGATGAGCACGTTGTCCCGGGCGCGCAGGTTCTTCGGTGGGTCCTCGGTGTGGGCAAACGCCATCGTGGCAATCAGCACGTCGGGATAGTCCAGTTCGACCCGCTCGGCGATGGCGTTGACGAACCGCACCCACACTGCGCTTGAAGCACCTTCGCGCTGGCGCATCGCCAAACAGGCGTCGCATCGGCACTCGTGACGGCCGTCGATCTGACTGACCCACACCACCTTGGGCGGATAGTGCCAATTGGCATATTCCTCCTCGAGCTTACGCAATACCGCCTGTGTCGTCGCGTCGAGCACGCCGCGGCTCGAAGGGCAAATCTGCGACGGCAGGCGCCGCTGCTCCACGGCGATGCGGTACCACGACTCCGGACGACTCTCCTTCACGTAGCCCAGCCCCTGCTTGTACGAGTACCGTCCCGATCCGTCCTCGCCCTCGGGCGTGTACATGAACCAGTCGGGATGCTCGACGAAATGCTCTTTCGCCGGCACGAGCCTGCCGATCGTGTGCTCGCCCGTGTCGTAGTTCATCAACCAGCCGTTGTGACGCATGCGCAGGGCGAATGTCCGGTCGTGCAACGGGCGGGTGCGAAAGTGGCGGAGTTCGAATGGCGCGCGGTAGGTGACGTCGAGGGCCGACACGATCAGCGTCGGCCGACTCGGAATGTGCGTGGCGTCCGGCGCCCACCAGCGCACCCCGACGACGTCCTGCAGGAAGCTGTACACGGCGAACAGCACGCCGCGCGGCCGGCCGCCGGTCAGGACCAGGTCATCGCCCACCGTGCGGACGACGATGCCGTCGGTGCCCAGGGCGTTCAGGTCGACGTCGGCCACGAGGCGCTCGATCTCTGCCGACCGGCCCACGTAGATGTTGGCGCCCGGACCGGGCGTATCTTCGATCGAAGGGCGCCCGCCGGTCACCTTCTCGAGATGGTCGGCCAGCTCGGTCGCGGCAAGCGATTCGAACTCGAGGGCATCGGCGGGGAGAACGATCGAGCATGTCGGCTTGCCGTCCAGCGCGAGCCTGACCCCGCCTTGGGCTAGTTCGCCCTGGTTCAAAAAGATCGCCACCGTCAGAGCGGCGCAAATGCGTGGCACGAAGCGACTGCACTGCGTGGCACGGATGCTGGGTGTGTGAAGGTGTCTCATGGTTTTGTTCCCGATCTCTTTACATCGCAATACTCGGCATGCGGCAAGACGCCACACCCGCCAATCAACTCCACGCCGAAGTTCATCACGGTAACGTAGACATAGTACTCTGAATCGTAGCTACTGGCCCATGGCTGAATGTGGCAGGTCGTGACCGACGAAGCACAGCAGAAAAAAGGGGCGTCTGCAGGGTACCGTGGTGCGTGTAAGGTCGTATGAGCCGATGTAGGCTTCTGCCACCAACCGAACATGCCCCACACGCTCAACGAGCTACCCGGAATGTTCGGGTGATTTGTTCAGGCGTCTGGCCGAATCACATGCAACATGGATTTGTACCCATCTGCTCTTTCTATCTGCACCAACATAATCAGTGGTACAATCTTTGGCGACGGTTTATCCCCAGCCAGAAGTCGAACAAGAAATCCCCAACCAGCCATGGTTCAGTCAAAAGTCCAAACATCCAGTTACCAAGCCATGGCTAAGATCGCGTGATGACATCGTCATCAAACAGCAGTACCGTAGTGCACGGTACCTTTGTGTCGAAAGATAAAAACAGTTCGTCGCGAAACGGTGCGGCTAATCTCGTTTGTCAAGAGCGGCCACCGCAGCACATCGTATTTCCTGTGCGGAGAAACATAGATGCTTCCGGTAGACGAATCACCTGATGTCCTCTTGATCATGTGCGATCAACTCAGCGCCAACGTGCTGAGTTGCTACGGCGGTCCCGTGACCACCCCGAACCTCGACCGACTGGCCGACCAAAGCGTCCGCTTCACCAATGCTACCTGTCCCGCGCCCTTCTGCACACCTAGCCGGGCATCGCTTCTGACCGGGCTTTACCCGCACACCCACGGGATCGTCTACAACGTGATGATCAGAGACTATCCCGAGGGGCCAAGAGACCACGCGGAGACGATCGAAGAGGGCTTGACCAACGAGGACGTGACCACCGACAGCCTGCTGCACGCGGCCGGCTACGACACCCACCACTACGGCAAGTGGCACCTGCAGGGAGAAGATCTGACCTGCCATGCGGATCCCTTCCGCGAGTTCCCGCACCACCAGGACCGGATGCGCGCCGTATTCGATCGGGTACGACAGAAGCCCCCATCGCAGTGGATGAACTGGTACGGCCTGGCCCTCCCGGTAACCGTGTCGGACCCGGTGCAACGGGCAATGGCCGCGGTCGGCGAGGACTGGCGGCCAAGCAACGTCACCGAGCACATCAGGAAGATCGGTCGCCTCGAGCTGCCGATGGAGCAGGTCTTCGACGTGCAGGTCGCCGACCGCACGATTGCGGCTCTGCAGCGTCGCGGGGATGCCCCCTTTATGATCACCTGCTCATTTCTCTGGCCGCACGACCCCAACGTCGTCCCCTCCCCCTATTACGAGATGTTCGATCCCGATCAGATCGAACTGCCGGCGAACTATGAACAATTCGAACCACGCTTCGAAACCGACAAGGTGCGTCGCTTCGTTGCCGATCTGGGTGAGCCTGTGCTGCGCGAGTTCATGCGGATCTACTACGGGTGCGTGCGGCTCATTGATGATCAGGTGGGGCGGATTCTCGATGCCCTCGACGCTTCGGGTCGAGCCGAGAACTGCATCGTGGTCTTCCTGGCCGATCACGGCGACCTGTGCGGCGGCCACGGGATGCTGTGGAAATCACACCGCGTCTTCTACGAAGAGCTGGTACGCGTGCCGTTGATGATCCGATACCCCCGTCACATTGCCCCCACGGTGAACGCGAACGCCGTTGGCCTGACCGACATCATGCCGACCCTTCTGGATCTGACCGGCCAATCGATTCCGGAGCATGTCCAGGGACGCAGCGTGGCCCACCACCTGCTCGGCGACGATATCGAAGGCGTTCCGGCCTTCCAATTTTGCGAGAACCTGGTGGACCACGATGGACCACGACGCCGGATCCGGCCCCACGCACCTGCCGATTTCATGGTGCGTGGCCAGGGCTGGAAATATATTCGGTACGCCGACGGGGAGGAGATGCTTTTTGATTTGGCCAATGATCCGGGGGAAACGTGCAACCTGTCACACGATCAAAACGCCCAGGCGCCAAAACGGCGGCTCGCCGCCGAACTTAATACGTGGCTGAATACCTCGCAATATCCGGGATGGCGGTAGCGACCAGTCGCATGCTCCCCCAGAATGGCCTCCTAGTGCAGTAGAAGCCGCAATGGCCAACTTTCACATTGTCGATCTCGACCGCCCATATCGCCGAGGCTATGGCCCGCAGACTGTCCCAGAGGGTAAGCCTTACGATTTTAATTTTGATTTCACGCACTCCGAACAGTTGGTTGGCACCGAGGTGGTGTACCGGGATTATGAGGGAATCGGCGACCTCTCCTTCAAACTGGCCACGCGGGCCGACCGCATGACACTGGCCGCCAAAGATCTTGTCCAGATGGCACAGGACCACAACGGATTTGAACCTGTAGCCGGCTTGGCCCCCACACACGATCCTGGAATTACCGTGGGCGACAAATACCGGTGAACTCTTGGCCCGAACACGAGACGCCACCTGACCCACCAACATCGTCTCATTGTTCCCGAGCCTTCCATATGATCGCCTAACCATCACGCAAACAATGATGCGAGACCAGCAAGCACGGATAAGGGATGAGGCCAGAAAACCACTCCCTTGAAGGCGGGAGAAACTGGACTTCAAGATATTCGACCAAGACCTGCCCCAGGACACGGCACGCAAAAAAGACCAGGAGGAGCCATAGGACTCGGGGGTCAAATTCCCAAAGCGGCTTCCCGTCATGAATCGATCACCGTGGACTTGATTCAAATCGCTGGAACAGGCAGCACGAATTTACATACCCAACAGTTCCACGTGGTGGCGGTACCAGTCGCTCGTGAACACTTCACCCGGGTCATGAGCTCGTTTTTGACGGATGAACTCCGGCATCGCCGGGTACCCGGCGAGGACCTGGTCCTTCCGGGCCCACTTGTGATAGGTGAGGTAATAATTCCCCCCCAATGCGATCGAATGATCAATCAGTGCGCAAAAGCTTTCTGCGGCCTTCTTTTTCCCCTCCGGCGTGTGTTCTACGAGAAGATTGAAGATGACACAAGCGTAGCGATCTCTGGCCCAGGGAAGGAAGGTCTCGTCATCTTTTTCAATTAAGCGCACCGTGCCATAGATGATCGGCGTCTTGCGAATCCGCAGGATGTCACGGGCGCCGAGCATGAACTCGACAAGCCTTTCCCGGGGAGCGTAGAGCTCGCTGATCATAAGGCTTGTCGGAACCTTGTCTTTGGTTTTTTCGGCCACGTAGTCACGGTATCGCGAGATATAAATAC
>CAUZBA010000190.1:0-6528 GCA_963577635.1 Phycisphaerae bacterium | reverse complement strand
ACCAGTTCCTATGTTAGCGTTTGCTCCTGCTCAGACATGGCCGGCAGACGGAGGGGCGTAGCCCCGGAGTCTGGCGGACATGTCTGAATCGCCTCGGGTGCGGGAGGCCGGTACCCCAGTGAACTGTACGGACGGACTGTGTTGTAGTGGTTTCGCCAGCGTTCGATCAGTACCTTCGCCGGCCACTGTGGGTCAAACACCGCCTGCACACCTGTACGATTCGGAGGAATGGGAAACCAGCTTTGCGGGTCGTGCCACGAACCATCACCGTTGCGGAACCAGACAACCGCTTGCGCGTCAACGACTGCGCAAGACAGAATGACCGCGACCAGGCACCGCAGGCGGCTCAGCCGAGCGATCCCGGGTGCGTAGTAATCAACTAACAGATGCGGCCTTCCCCACAGCGGAATTGTTTCTCCCCATCTTGCTCTCCCCGAAGTGCGTTTTCCGCAGTTTCCGTACCGCGGATTCTCCCAGAAATACTGCGATTTGTCAAGATATTTCGTACCGTACAGGGTCGAAAAAGAGGGTGCAGCTCTTTTGTGCGAAGCACCCATAGGGCCGTTCCGGAAAAAGAGCTGCGTCCTATTTTTCGACCCCTAGTTCGTGAAATGAATCATCCGCCCCTCGGTGCCGAGGGCGGCTTCGTGGACCGCTTCGCTGAGCGTCGGGTGCGCGTGCATCGTGGCGATGATCTCGTCGCTGCTCGCTTCGAGGCGCCGGGCCAGGCCGATCTCGGCGAGCAATTCCGTGACCGACTCGCCGACCATGTGAACACCGATGATCTCGCCGTGGGCGGCGTCGGAGAGGATCTTGATGAAGCCGTCGGTGCTGCCAAGGGCCTGGGCCTTGCCCGAAGCGCGGAAGGGAAACTTGCCAACTTTGTAGTCGGTCCCTGGTTGCAGGCCCGAGGCTTTCAGTGCGTCTTCGGTTTTCCCGAGACTCGCGACCTGGGGCAGGCAGTAGGTGCAGCCGGGAATCGCGTCGTAGTCGATCGCGGTGGGCTCATGGCCGGCGATTTTCTCCACGCAGACGATCGCCTCCTCGCTGGCCACGTGGGCAAGCCACGGCGCGCCGATTACGTCTCCGACCGCGTAAATTCCCTCGACTCCGGTGCCGTAGTCGGCACGGTCCACCACGATGTGGTCGCGCTCGATCCGGATTCCCACGCCCGGGTCGAAGAGGCCGTCGAAGTTGCCCTTGACACCGATGGCCACGAGCAGCTTCTCGGCTTCCATGATCTGCGACTTCGTGGGGTCGTCCGCGGGCGCGGTGGTCAACTGCACGCCGCCGGGTTTGACCTCGATTGACGAGGTTTTGGTCGCCGTCAGACAGGTGACACCCTGCTTCTTGAACGCCCGGGCCACGGCGGTGCAGACGTCGCTGTCCTCGTTGGGAAGGACGCGGTCGAGCATCTCGATGACGGTGACCTTCGTGCCGTAGGCGTTGAAGAAATAGGCGAATTCCATGCCGATCGCCCCGGCACCGACCACCAGCAGCGTCTTGGGTTGCTGCGGCAGAACCATCGCCTCTTTGAACGAGATGATCCGTTCACCGTCGAAGGCGGCTCCCGGCAGGGGGCGCGGCACGGCACCGGTACAGACAAGGAGGTTTCGTGACTCCAGCGTGCGCGTCACGCTCCCAGACGCGTCACGGAGCTCCACCGCGCATTGCGGGCCGCCACGCACGATTCGGGCCAGGCCTTCGAGGTGCGACACCTTGTTCTTCTTGAACAGGCCATGGATGCCCTTGTTGAGGTTCCCAGCCACACCACGGGAGCGTTCGATGACCTTCTGCCAGTTGTGGCGGACATTGTCGACCTCGATACCCCACGACGCCGCGTCGTGCCGGACCTTCTGGTAGAACTCGGCCCCGGCCAACAGCGTCTTGGTCGGAATGCAGCCCCAGTTCAGGCAGATGCCGCCGAGCTTGTCGCGCTCGACGCATACCACCTTCATGCCAAGCTGCGCCGCTCGGATGGCGCCAACGTAGCCCGCAGGTCCGCCGCCAACGACCACCAGGTCGCAGGATTCATCCTGTGGCATGATTACGGTCCGCGGAATGACGCATAAGGAGAAAGGGTGAGCAACATTTCGACAGGATAACAGGGCTACGAGAGCAGGAAAGCAAGAGAGCAGGAAAGCAGGAAAGCAAAGGGGGGTGACCACTATCCGGCCTTTCCGATTTCCTGCTCTTCTGCTCTTCTGCTTTAACCCTCCTGTCAATCCTGTCAAATCTTCGGATGTCCCCTAAAGTTTGCGAATGGCGCAGATCTTCCATGTTTCGCAGTGTTTTTCGTACCCGCCGGTGGCGAGGACTTCGGCGACCACCTGCTGGACGCCGAGCTTCGGGTTCAACGCATCGTGGAAGAGGATCGCGCCGCCGCTTATCACGTGCGGCGACCACGCTTCGAAGTCGGCGCGGACCGCGTCGTAGTGGTGATCGCCGTCAACGAACAGCATCGCGATCGGCCGCTCCCACGCGCGGGCCGCAGCGATCGACGCAAGACCTATCGGGCGCACCACTTCGGTAACTTCGGCCTGAAGCAGGTTCGCGAAAAACGCGGCGCGATCCTGCGGTCCGTACTCGATACCCAGGGCGCCGCGCACCGCTTCGTGGGGATCGACAGCGTAGACCGCGACCCCGTGGCCTGCCATCGATCCCCTGGCCAGGACGATCGTCGATCGGCCCACGAAGCTGCCGACCTCGACGATGCAGTTGTGCCGCACGCGTGACGCCAGGTCGTACAATAGCTTCAGTTCCGCAGGGGTGGTTCCCCCGATTTCCGGCAGGCTTGCGAGAAAGGCCTTCCACTGGACTTCGTTGTCGATCGCCGTGTCAGTCATTGAATTAACTCGGACTGGAGCGGTTTCGAAACTCGAAGGAATGACAAACCGGCTTGACCGGAAGATGCATCTGCAAGAGGTGAACGTGCGAAGGATGTGTGTCGAGTTAATACGACCGAATGGTCCGGTATTTAACATATAACTACCTTTAAAACAAGTAGTTATGCCTGTTTTGTGGGGCTCCGGAGAATCATTGCGTCTCGACGCCAAGACGTTCGAGTAGAGATTCGAACTGCTCGAATGAATAGAACTCAATCGACAGCGTCCCTGCGCCCTTCTTGCGACCGCCCTTGATGGTTACCTTGGTGCCGAGCTGCTCACCGATCTGACGCTCGAGATCAGCGATGTGCGAAGACCGCGTCTTGACGTTCGCAGGGGTCACCACGCCCGGCCCCGCTCCGATCTGTCGGACCGCCTGCTCGATGCGACGAACCGGCCAGTTTCTGGTCACGGCCTGTCGGGCGAGAAGGCGCTGTTCTTTCAGGTCCGTCAAGCCCGCGAGCACCTTAGCCTGGCTGACGGAAAGAAGATCATGACTGACCATGTCCTGAACTTCGTCGTCGAGCGTGAGCAGGCGCAGGGCGTTGCTGACTGTTGATCTTTCCACGCCGACGCGTTCGGCGACCTGTTCGTGGCTCAGGCCGAAGCGGTTGATCAGGCCACCAATGGCCTGGGCCCGCTCGATCGGATTCAGGTCCTCTCGCTGCAGATTCTCTATTAGCGACCATTCGGCTACCTCACCGTCGTCCAGGTCGCGGACGATCGCCGGGAGCTTGTCGAATCCGGCGATCTTCGCCGCCCGCCATCGCCTTTCTCCGGCCACCAGTTCGTATTTACTGCCGTCTGAGGCCAGGCGAACCGTTACCGGTTGCATGACGCCCGCCGACCGGATCGAGTCGGCCAGGCCCTTAAGAGCCTCGGCGTCGAACAGCTTGCGCGGCTGATTCCGATTCGGTATGACCGCTTCCAGGGGGATGAATTTCAGGGAATGACCCGTGTCCTGCGGGTTGACGGAAGGGGGATCAGTGCCTGGTGTCGCCGCATCTTTTGTGACCGCAGCCTCAGCAGAGACCTGAACGGGTCCGCTCATAAGGGTGCTGAGACCCCTACCCAGACGCGATTGACGGCGGTTTGGACGATTCGTGTATTTTCCCATGAGCCGAACCTCCTTGTTCTGGTTTCAGGTGGTTTCCCGCAGGATGACTTTCAGTAATACACTCTGATTGAATCAATCACCAGGCGCGAATCCAGTCTACCGCCTTGCGTCGGCCATGCCAAGAATTGAGGAGCCTGGGCTCCGCAAGGGGCATTCCTATTGGGTCTTGTCCACAACTGGTTCCACGTGGAACCGATCAATACAGAACCTGAACCGGCGGCTGACGAGGAACGTTCCACGTGGAACATCGAGGTCTCCACAGTCATCGCCTTTCCTCGAAATCTCTTGGCTCTGGCCTATCCAACATTCGCAGATACTGAGCGACTATCCAACCGCGCCGCTCCCACCTCGATACGAAATGTGCGCCATGATCAATAAGGAATGAACCGAGTTCACATAAGATGTATTAACACAACTAATTATTTTACAATTACTTATGAGATTTACACCGGTTATCGCCCCCCGTCAGGACCATGTCAAGCGATTCCTGGAGGTCACCCGATATCACCATCCGGTGCTGCCATGGATGACCTCCAGACCAGCGTGACCTTAAAGGATCACCTTGGCGACATGGAGTCGGTGCTGGCCCACTTCGAACGCCTCGAAGCACAATTTCGGTGCGTCCGCGAGGGCCTGGCGCATTCACACCGCCTGGTCACCCTGGGCACGGTGGCATCGATCACGGCACACGAATACCACAACATTCTCACGCCGATCATCACCTACGCGCAGTTGGCACTGGCCAGCCCGACCGATCAAGCACTGATGCGCAAGGCCGTGGAGAAGGCGCTGTCGGGATGCCAACGGGCGGCGAAGATTTCCCAATCGCTGCTGGGGTTTGCCCGCGAAAACGATGAAGAGAAAGTCGCGCCGTTACGTGCCACAGCCAACGAAACGATCGCATGCATAGGACGCGACCCGACGAAGGACGGCATCGACCTGGTGATCGAACTGCCCGAGGTGGAGGTGGCAATCAGCCCGCTGAATCTTCAACAGGTTCTCCTGAATCTGCTTCTCAACGCCATTCAAGCCATGCGCGGCCGAGGTGGAACGTTGCGCCTCACGGGTCGTGTCGAACAGAATCACGTGAAGATCGACGTCGAAGACACCGGACCCGGCATCCCCGAACAGATTCTCGATCGCCTCTTCGAACCTTTCGTGACGCAAAGGGCAGCGGACGGGGGCGAGGCCCGCGGCACGGGCCTGGGGCTCTGCATCTGCCGCGATCTTGTGGAAAGTGCCGGCGGATCGATCGACGTTCGCAGCGAGCCCGGCCAGGGCGCGACGTTTCAGATCACGCTTTCCCGAACCGACGTCATCGAGTCGACGTAAGCCAGGCCCGCATTTCTCACCAAGAAAAAAGCCGCGTTCGAAGCGCGGCCTGTTCCCTCCCGGTTTCCGTGAGCGGTCTTCCCGTCGGAAGCCGCCGATTATTTCGGGCTGAACGGGTGTTTCGCCGAGTCTTTCTTTGACACCATCT
This sequence comes from Phycisphaerae bacterium, assembly GCA_963577635.1. Lineage (GTDB taxonomy): Bacteria > Planctomycetota > Phycisphaerae > Phycisphaerales > Phycisphaeraceae > CAUZBA01. The sequence goes on along the minus strand of CAUZBA010000190.1, from coordinate 1,046 downwards.
CGTCGGCGGAGGGCTCACTCTTCATGGCGTTGGCGATCGCCATCTTGGTCGCCTCATAGTTGTAGTCGTAGATTTTCGTGTCGTCCTCGGCCTCCCAGTGGATAAATACGCCGCAAACGATCACGTAATCCTCGCACTTGTTCTTGGGGATGACGCCTTCGGCCACCGAGTCGGCCACGGCCTTGGCGACTGACGCCTGCGCCGGCCCGAACATCTGCACGGCCTGCTTGGCACCCTTGATCGTCACCTTCGTGATCATCACGGTCGCCGGCTTGGCCATCAGGTTGGGCGCCAGAACGGCGAGCAGGTTCGAGTGGCCCTGTTTCTGATCCGCAAGGGCATTGGCGAACGCGGCACCGACCGGGCCGTCCTTGTCGCCGATCAGCAGATCGATGTGGGATACCTCGTTGCCCTCCCCAGCTAGGGCTTCTCCAACGAACATTGCCATGGCGCGACTCCTCGTGAAACGTGGTTATTTAAATTCGATTCTGGACCCACCAAGCCCAGTATTTTAACGCAATGAAACAGCCCACGCAAACCCGATCGGCAGGCGGTCCAAAGCGCCGCCTACCGGTGCGTTATAATCTGCCGGTTCAGGAGCATTACCACCGATGGATCGATTCACCCTTTCCCACGAACAGATTGACCGGTACCGAACCGAGGGCTATGTCGTCGTGCAGTCGCTGTTCACCGGCGGCGACCTCGCCCGGGTAGACCGCACGATCCGAAGCCTTGCCGACGAGGCCCTCGCGTCCGGCGACTATGGGCATATCATGGAGCTCGAGCCCACTCCGGTCGAAGGGCAGAGCGTCCCACGCCGGATCTACAACCCGTTCGAGCAGCACGAGACCTTTCGCAGCCTGGCCACCGACGATCGAATCCTCGACCGGATCGAGTGCCTCGTCGGCCCGGATATTCAGTTGCAGCACAGCAAGCTCAACATGAAGCCGGCAAAGGTCGGCTCGATCGTGGAGTGGCACCAGGACCTGGCATATTTCCCGCACACGAATGACGACCTGGTGACGATGCTGATCTATCTCGACGAG
>CAUZBA010000189.1:0-6544 GCA_963577635.1 Phycisphaerae bacterium | reverse complement strand
CCCCGCCGAGGCCGCCGTTGTATTGGCGTGCCTGATCGGACGCCCATCGCTCGAATCCCCGGTTGACGTGGTCGATCGTGACCTCGGCTGCGGCGCGCTCAATCTGCTCATCGGAAACCGGGAGCCCGAAATGGTCGAGGACTCGCTTCAACTGGCGAGCCGGTTCGTCGACCATCTGCTCGTAGCGAACGACGATCACCGAAGGGTGCTCTTGGTGGGCTAGCCAGCCCGCGACATGGTCGTGCCATGGCCCGTACCGGAACCGGCCCCGGATGGAACGTCGGACCCACTGCGACATCGTCCGTCGGGTCTGATTCATGTGGAGGCGGTAGTGGTAGTACGACACAAGTGCGTCCCGGCCGTCGCGCACGAGGTATGCGGTCTTGCCGGTCAGGAAATAGTGGCGGAAGGGCTCATGCGATTTGAATAGACGAAAGGGCTGATCGCCCATCGCCTTGATCGATCGACGAATGTCGGGCCTGTCGACGATCGGCATCCGCCGCTCGATCTGTGTCAGGTCCCATTGATGGTCGCCGTAGAGGGCGTGGAACAGCATATAGCGCATCCAAGTGTTGCCCGAGCGAGGAAAGGAAGTGACGAAGCAGTCGCCGGTTCGGACCTTGAATCGCGGCAGACCGATCGTCTGGTACTTCAAGTCGTTGAAAAATTCACGCAGCCGTCGGCGCATGCGTCAATCCGAATTAACTGACCGGGCGTGATGCCGCTTGTCCAGCACATGCTCGAAAAATGAAAGGTAACGCCGGACAATGTTGGACCATTCAAAGGCGCCGGCGCGGCGCCGCGCATCGTCGCTCATTGCCTCTCGGTTCGAGCGGTGCATGTCGACCATGGCGTCGGCCAGCACTTGCGGCGCTCGTGGCGGCACCCGCACGATCTGCCTGCCTTCAAGACTGAGTTCGTCGAAAGACGGATTCGTCGTGCCGATGAGCGGTTTGCCGCAGGCCATGAATTCCAGAGCCACAAGGGGCAGCCCCTCTTCGATCGAGGGCATGATGCCGTAAAGACAGTTCTGAAGGAACCATCGTTTCTCCTTTCCCACGCGGTGGCCGGTAAACCGGACACGCCCGTCTAAGTTGATCCGTCGCGCCCGGTCGCGAATTATCTGCTCCATCGGTCCCGAGCCCACGACCACCAGATTCAGACCGTCCAGACGGTCGCCGCACTGACCGAAGGCATCGATGGCGTCGTCGAAACCCTTCAACGGCCCGATGTTGCCCAGGCAAAGGCAGAACGGGCGAGGATCGTCCACGTCTCGCGGAAGCGACCCCGGATCGGCGAATTCGGCAAGATCGACGCCGTTGGGAATATTTGCCATCAGTCGGGGCGTCCCGACGATCTCGCGGATCAGCGCTTCGGTGTGGGGGCTGATCGCGACGAGGCCGTCGGCATGCTTCAGCGCTTCGACCGTGCGTTTCCAGACGTGCGGCTGATTGCGGTGCTTGCTGGAATGGAACACGTCGCCTCCCTGGGAACCGATCACGACGGGGATGCCCGCCCGTGCCGCAGTGCGCACCGCTGCAAACCCGGTCGGATGGGCATAGTTGGTGAAGATCAGGTCGAAGCGGTGTTCGGCGTGGGCGAGCTTAAGATCATGGCTGATCCGCTCCGGAAACCATTTCGCAAAGGGAGGCTTTCGGATCCAGTGCACCGGATAGGGCACGTCCAGCACCACCGGCGGTGCGTTGACGACCACGACCACCTGATGGCCCATGGACTGAAACCGCCTGGCCAAGGCGTCGATGACGATCTCGGCGCCTCCGATGTCGGGCAGGAACACGGGCGTCAATAGGCAAAGGCGCATGGCGTGATCAGTCTCACGAACGGGGCGAAAAATGCAATTTACACCCTGGCCCGTCCTGGCCTTGCGTCCTGGCGTCGGTCGGCTGGGCGCGGTGCCGGACCAGAGCCTGGTGTTCCGGCCCAGAGTTGACGGTTCTCATGAGAATGGCCTGCCATAAGGCGTCCCCGCCCACCTCGCCGGCGAATCTTTTGCAAGATTTCGAGCCGATGGCCGAATACTAGGACAGATCGCCGGCCGGATACCTGCGTCAATCGTTTGCCCCTGACGTGGTCACGCGCTACCGTTAGCGCGCCTACGACCACACGGCATCCGCGCAGGATGTACGCGAAGCGAACGGCGTGTGAGATCTCAGGTCATGAGCATAACCAAGTGGTTCGGCCTAGGGTCACAGGCAGTGGACCGGTTCTCAGCCAACGATGGTGACGGGACCGGTGCGACAGTGCTGAACCCGGCCCACGCAAGAAGAAACCGCCACGAGCTGGCCGATGTGGCGCAACGGTTCATCACTCAGCATCTGGCCACGGTGGTTGCTCCGCCGCAGGCACCGGTGATGTGGCGGGCCGTGACACGCTTGTTCGAGCTGTATGACAGGCGCCCTATCAAACTGGACCCGAAGGGTTCGGGGTTTCACAACCTGTTCTGGATGTTCCTGACAAATCACATTCTGCAGCCATCCCTGATTGTTGAAAGCGGCGTACGCAAGGGAATGAGCACCTGGATACTGCGCGCCGCCGCCCCGGACGCGACGATTCACAGCTTTGATATCACGCTCGAGAAGCTGAAGTTCCGTGATCTGTCGATCCATTTTCATGAGAACGACTGGATGGAACAGATCGTGGAGCCGGAAGATCCTCGATCGAGTCTCTACTTCTTTGACGACCATGTAACCCAGGCCATGCAGATTCAACAGGCGCACGAGCGCGGGTTTCGCCACCTGGTGTTCGATGACTGCATGCCGGCTCATCGCATCGCGGATTTCGGAGCACCTCCCGCCCCAACCGAGGCCATGCTCATGGATGGAAACCTGAACCCCGGCGACACTTTCGAATGGGAGTGGGATGGGCGCCAACGTCGATATGAGTTTCGCCCGGAGGATACCTTTGACACCAAGGAACTGGTGTCACACTGGGCGGCGTACCCCTATATCGGCGGCACCTCGGAATCACCGTCATACCTGACGTACGTACGCCTGGTGGCTTGAAATGAGCCAACCGGAAGGTCGCGGCGTCCTGTACATGGTGTGGGGTGATCGCTGCGATCCGGAACTAGAGCGATCGCTCGAATCGGCACGCCGGTGGGGATTGGCCACGCATGTCGTTCGCGGTGAACCCAGCGCTTCGCTGGTGCAGAAATCGACCATGTATGAGCAGACTCCGTTCGAACATACTCTGTTCCTCGACACCGACACGGTGCTGCTCGACGACCCGTCCTACGGTTTCGAAATGGCCGCACGGCACGGCCTTGGCGTCGTGATTTCCCCGGCCGGTAACGCGGCGATTCACTGGCACCTCAACAACGCTCCGAGCGACCTGGTGCAGTACAACACGGGAGTGATTTTTTTCTCGAAGCGGTCGCCGGTGCATCAGTTGTTCGAAACGTGGCGTCAACGTTGTGATCCGACGCAGCGCAACGACCAGCCGGGATTCGCCCTGGCCGTACACGAGACGGGGATCAATCCGTTCGTCCTGCCTTTGATGTGGAACTACCGAGCCGCCTACGGCCAGGGGCCGATTTTCGGGCCGATCAAGATCTGGCATTCGCGTCATCCGGTGCCGGACAACATCTCGACTTACAATCCACAGGCCAGCGGTTTTGCGGACCTTCGTCGTCGCTGGTGGCCAACGGGTCACTCATACGTCAAGAGTCGATAGCAACACCTTCAACGGTCGCGCAGGGTCCTGCGCGGCGCCGGCCCGGGCCAGCCGAAACGCATCGTTCGAATCACGTCGGAAACTATCAGCTTCGCCGTTGAGGGCACGGTGTTGAGGTCGGCCTGCAATTCGTTGAGGTCGTAGCCCATGTGGCTGAGTCGCTCGGCGCCGACCCAGTCAAGATACTGCCGACACCACTTCTTTCGAATGGGGTTGTTCAAAACGCTCTTCCACCTAGTCAGTGACGCCGTGTCCAGCCCGGGTCTGACGGCGGACCCCATCTTTCGGCCCATGCGCCCGGCAAGCTCCGTCTCGCCATAGGTTTCAAGCAGGGAGGGGCGAAATGCAAGTCCAAGATAGTCGAAGACTCGTTCAAAATTGGCCTCCGGTTCGTTGATCAGATCCTCGTATCGAACCATGCACGCGCGATCACCGCAGGCTCGCGACGCATCGACAAGATTGTCGATATTTCGAAACAGATCGACTTCGAAGCGGTGCAGCCGCCATTTGGCATTCGCGCCCATCATCGACGCGATCACTGCCAGCGGGTTGCGCCAGAGAAAGATGAACCTGCCGTCGGGAAACATGTCGATCAACTCACGGGCAATCAATCCGTATCGTGGCGTCTTGTCGAGAAAATAGCGCTTGCCGCCCGGGGTAAGGCGCGTATAAATCCGCCGTACCGTGTTCGCCATCTCCTCGAGGTAGGCGTTTCGGCCGCCGGGCATCGCTTCGATGACATCCTTGACGCCGCGATGCAGCGCCGCGTGGTTGTATTCGGCGATCACGCCATTCTCGCGAGTCGTGTACACCAGCGGCAGGGCGATGAATGGCTCGCTCAAGGTCATCACCTGATCGTGCGAACTGATGATCCATTGTGTCAACGTCGATCCACTGCGCGGAATCGAGAGAACGAAAATGGGCGTGATGGATTCAGACATCGTTAGGCGAGCTGAGCGTTTGATGTGGGCGAGCAGAAGCGACGAAGGGAAATCGGGGATCGCAATCGAAAATCGTCACAGAACCGAAGTGTATTTCCGCCCTGTCCAAATGTCATTGGATCTTCAACAGACGCAACAGGCGCTTCATACAACAACCCTTCGTCGCTTCGTCGCTTGGATCTTCATTGACGTGCCACAGGTACGTTAGTGGCGCTGATAATACCGGATCGGACCACGCCGTTTGAGTCGTCTGCCTCATGGCGACCTTCAAGTCTCCGATGATCCGCGCAGGATTCCGGCCAGTTGCCGAGTCAATGTCGTACGGTTGTGTTCCTCCTGGACATAACGCCGGCCCCGCGCCCCCATGTCGGCCGCGAGGTTTCGGTCTTTGATAAGGCGCCTCAGACACTCTCGCCACTGATCGGCGCCCCGGGCGCAAAGGCCGCGAGAGGCCCCGTCGGGACCCGCGGTGACATTGTTCTCGCCCACGGCCTCGCCGACCCAGGGCATGGCGTACGCCATGTACTGAAGCACCTTGTACGGGCACTTGCCGCGCGTCCAGACCGTATCGGGCATCGGGCAGAGTCCGATGTGGCATTGGCGCAACGCCTGATCCTGCTCCTCGAGGGACCATTTCCGGAAATCGATTTTCAAGTCACCAAAAGTCATCGGGGCGTGGCCCACGATGCGCATGGAGATCTCTCGATGCGCATTTGCAATCTGTTCGAGTGGTTCTTGGATCAGTTCCAGGTAGGACTGTGTCGCGCTCGAACCGAGCCAGAGCAGTTGCACCGGACCCGGTCGCTCCGACACGGGCACCGCCTCGGCGGGTGGATCCACCGCCATCGGCACGACGCGCGTGTGCGCGCAATAGGGCCGAGCCATGTCGGCGAGGTAACCGCTCGCGGCCGTTGTCGCATCACACCTGTTTAGAAGGACGGCAAAACGCAATCTGCGTGCGAAGCTGGCACGGCCGCCGTCCCTGGCTGAGTAGATCATCGGATCGTCGAAGTCGAACACCAGGCGTTTTGTAGCCCGACGCAGACGCGGCACGCGCCAGGGCGACAGCAGATGGCGCTGCCACCAGACGGCGTCGTACCGGCGACAGCGTCCAATGACCGCGCGTTGTCCCCGCGGCGAAGCGGGCAGGACTTCGCAGTCCACGCTGACATTCTGCAATGCAAGCGGATCGATGTAGGCTGCGATTCGTTGCTCAAAGCTCGGTGCATTGGGCTTGCGCGTCACAGCCAGGATTCTGCAGACCGAAAGCTCGTCGGCGCATTGAGCGGTCACGCGTTCCTTTCTACCACAGACCTACCCACTGTGAGTTGCCGGCGGAAATCCGGGTTAATCTCAGAATAAGCGACCTTCGGCCGCCTATAAAATGGGCCTGCCGCGCGATCGAACGATTCGGCCTGTCTTCGTACGGGTTTTCCGGCCCATCGCCGGCCTTGGCAACGCATCGCCGCTGGCCGCATGGCGGCTGCGCTCGTCACCTGAAATGGCGACCGATGACGACAGGCAAGAACCATCGAAACTGGCACTAAAACCGAAGATTTCATAAGGGCAATTCGCCATTTCTTAAGCGACCGCGGCCGCGGTCGCTTAATCTGGGGTTAAGATGACTCTCCTGTTCCACCGGCACAGGCGAACCCACCGCGGGCAGCACCATGCGACGCAGACTGGCCGAAGCTTACGGCGATTTCAAATACCTGAAGCTGAAGCTTCCGCGACTGGAGGTCCGGCCGACGGATTGTTTCGTTGTCTCCTGGCCGCGATCGGGCAACACCTGGCTGCGGTACATGCTTTATCACGGGTTGTATCCGGACCGCAATTGGGACCTTGAATCACTCGACCGGGCAATGCCCAGCGTCGCCAACCCCGATCTGCGCCGGCTTCTGCCCGCCCTG
>CAUZBA010000188.1:0-6564 GCA_963577635.1 Phycisphaerae bacterium | reverse complement strand
TGCTGATCGAACGCTGGCGAAACCACTACAACATAGTCCGTCCGCACAGTTCACTGGGGTACCGGCCTCCCGCACCCGAGGCGATTCAGACATGGCCGCCAGACTCCGGGGCTACGCCCCTCCGTCTGCCGGCCATGTCTGAGCAGGAGCAAAACTAACATAGGAACTGGTGTCACTCACGGGGGCAGGTCACAACTCCCGATACTCTTCGCGCTCGTTCATATCCAGGCCACTGTGCCATGAACCGGTCATCTTGACGTTCGATCTGACGATTCCCTCCTGGTCCTGAGCCCGCCAGGCGTGGATTTGTTTCTTGAGCGAGACGTTCAGCTCGCCGGCATCCGCAAAGTCCTTGAAAAAAATGTAAGTGGGGAAAAATGATTCCCTCACCAGTTCGCCCGTCGGGGCCTTGCCCTTGGTTTGTTCGGTCGCCATGATCGCTAGTCTTATGCAGCTACGTTGTTGCCCCGGGCAACGCCTTCCTGAAGAACTCCAGAAAGTTTCCATGGAAGATCGCATCGATATCCCCATCGCTGTAACCGCGAGCGGCGAGGATCGGGGCCAGTTTCTGGAGATCCGCGATCGTTTCGATTTCAGCCGGCGTCTCTTCGGTGCCGAAACCGCCGTCGAGGTCGCTGCCGATGCCGACGTGGTCGACGCCGCCGGTGATCTGGCAGATGTGGTCGATGTGATCGGCAAGCGCGGACAGCGGCACGGCACCTTTCTTGCGGTCGTCGGCCTTGAAGCCGCTCACCATCATCCAGCAGTCCACGACGACACCGAACACGCCGCCGCGCTTGGCGATCCGGCGGATCTGTTCGTCGCTGAATTGGCGGTCGTGGTCCACCAGGGCGCGGCAGTTGCCGTGGCTGACGAACACCGGGCCGCCGTAGATGTCGAGGGCCTCGGCCAGTGCGGTGTCGGCGGTATGCACGAGGTCGAGAATGATTCCAACCCGATCGATTGCCTTGACCAGCTCGCGCCCCCGCTCGGTGAGCGGCCCGTCGCCACCGGTCCCCATCGCGTAGGCGCTTGGCCCGTAGTGGGCCAAGCATGCCGTGCGCAGTCCCTGCCGCCACCACCAGTCGATCTGGCCGATGTCCACGATCGGGTCCGTGCCTTCCATGCTCAGGATGAAACCGATCGGCGCGGTGCCGCCATTGCCTGCGGCCCATGGCGCCCAGGCCTCGTCGAGCGCCGCGGCGTCGCGGATCATCCGCAGGTACCCCTGCTGTTCGAGCAGGTCGTAGTAGGCGAGCTGTCCGCGCGCCGCCGCGGAAGCGATGGTCTGGTTGGCGAAGTCGAGGTCCTCGCGAAGGATGACCTCGCCGTGGCCGCGGTGACCGATCGATCCGACTTGAGAACCGCTCGCGGGAAGCTTCTGCGGTATGGCCCGGCAAAGTAGCGTCGCCAGGCAGACGCCCACGCCCGCGCCCCGCATCTCGGGCAGGCTCACGGTGCAGCGTCCGCGGCTCTTGCCGGTCATCCGCGCTTCGGTTCGGCGCAGTTGCTCCACGGACAGCAACTGGTCGCGATCGTACGACATCGCGTTCCACGCCAAGTCGAGGTGAGCGTCGAGGATGGGTCTCACGTCGGGAGCCCGTGCAGTCGCCCAAACAGAACCAGCGGCGCCGATCGGTCGATCGTCACCTCCACGATTCGCCCCACCAGCGAGGCGTCGGCCTCGAACATGACGATCAGGTCGCTGTCAGTGCGACCACACAGTTGCGTCACCGGCTGCGGCCGTTCCCACCCGACGCTGACCGAGGGGTCGGCCGTGTTGCGCGACTTGCGTGCCTTGGCGCTGACCGATTCAACGAAGACGCTGACCGTCCGACCCACGTAGGCTGCGTGCACCTTGGCGCTGATGTCGCTCTGAAGCGCCAACAGTTCGTTGTTGCGACGGGCCTTGGACGATGGCGGCACGTCGTCGCGCTGGCGATCAAACGCCGCCGTGCCCGGCCTCGGCGAATACTTGAAGATGAACGCGTTCTTGCACCGTGCGGCACTCAGCAGGTCCGCGGTGGCCGCGTGATCCTCCTCGGTTTCGCCGGGAAAGCCACAGATGATGTCGGTGGCCACCTGGCAGTCGGGCAGCGCCTGGCGGGCGCGCCCGAGCAACTCCAGATAGGAAGCGACCGTGTAGTCGCGATTCATCAGACGCAGAATGCGATCAGAACCCGACTGCACAGGCAGGTGCAGGTAGCGGCAGATGCGCGGGCGGTCGCTCATCACCGCAAGGATGTCGTCGCCGAAATCACGCGGATAGCTGGTCACAAAGCGGAGCCGCCGCAAACCCGGCACCTCGTCGTGAATCCGAGCCAGCAGATCCGCGAACGACGTGACACGGCGCGGAGCGTCCGTGGCCGTCGCGCCCCGCAGCGGCGACGCGCCCGCATCTCCCGACCCTGCGCCATGGCGAACCGCACGACCGATCTGCGGCTGCTGCACGCCGCGGAGCGCCACCGCCGCGCCCCGATCGTACTCGTAATGGTTGACCGTCTGTCCCAGAAGCGTGATCTCGACAACGCCCGCATCCACCAGCCGCCGACACTCCTCGACGATTGTGTCGGGCGGCCGATGAACCTCCGCACCCCGCGTCTGGGGCACGACGCAATACGTGCAGAACTTGTTGCACCCGCGCGTGATGCGCACGTACGCCGAGCCCTCGAACTGGTCGGGGCTGAAGCTGCGCGAAAGGTCCAGCAGCTCGAGCTGGTCCTCCGCCGCGGCAAGCGTCGTGGAACGCCGATGGACATTGCCCTGCAGCGCCGCCTGAAACTCACCGCCGCCGCGACGCGCCACGGGCCCGGTCTTGACCGCGTTGTCGATCAGCAGCGGCAGCTTGTCTAGCTCACCGGGGCCGCAGAGCAAATCAATCTGCGGGTAACGCCGCACGATCTGCGGCCCCTCGCGCTCGGCCATGCACCCGATCACGCCAAGCACAACGTCGGGGTGATCGCGCTTGTGCCGCCCCACCCGCCCGACACGACTGTAGACCTTCTGCTCCGCGCGGGCCCGCACCGAGCAGGTGTTGTACAGCACGACGTCGGCATCCTGCCAGCGATCCACAAAGCGATAACCGAGCGCCCGCAACTGCCCCTGCACGAGTTGCGAATCCAGCACGTTCATCTGGCACCCGAAGGTCTCCAGATAAATGAGCCGGGCCGCCGTCGCACTACGTTGGATCATGGTTTCGCTACCTGGATTGAATCATCCAATCTTATCGTCCCCCGTGGATCGCCCCAAGCGGACGGCACCGATTCATGCGGTTTACCATCGAGGGTCGATAATCAGCAGCACATCGTGCCCGAGCAGACGACAGATCGAGCAGATTTTTCCACGTGGGACCACCTTTGCGGATGGTTGCTGTTCCTCGGTGGATTCGCCGTGCTCGGAGCCGCGATCCTCCTGCCCTCATGGCGTACAGCAAGGCAGCTTGCCGCCCAGCGCAGCGTGCTGCGTCTCCAGGCCGAACACCTGGCCTCTCAGCAGGAGGCATACGGTCGCTTCCATGAGGCCCTGGCACAACGCCATCCGGTGCTTCTGCAACGTCTGGCGTTCGGTCACCTGGGCCTCAAGCCGGTCGGCACCGAAATGCTGGGCGACCGATACGGCAGATCACCGGACGGCGACCATTCATCCACGCACGCGGCAGTCGCCCTTGCACCGGCCGACGCCAGTGTCGGGGCCTGGCTGCACAGACCCCTGCCACCCGACGCCGCCCGGATTGAGGGGCCAATCGGGTCACTCGTCGTTCCTGACGCCGGAAGCCGCCTCGGCGGCCTGCCGTTTGGCGCCGGGCGAGTGAGCGCGATGGCGATTGGGACGTTGGCGTTGGTGATCGGACTCTTGATGCCGCTGGGAAAAATAGGCGACAGTCAATAGTAGTGAGAGTCGAGAGTCGCAAGGGCAGGCGAATTCGCAGAGGACTCACTGGATATACCACTCTGCGCGTCCACAGGAGCATACTGCCGCACGCGACTCGCCGCGGCGCAGCTCAAAACAGTCCGACGCATTGACGTTCGACTTTTGACTTTAGAGCGAGCTCGCTGTTGCGGCTGTCGATTTGGGACGCCCCCCTATTCCTCCCGCCCTTCGACCTTCAGCCCTTGCGCATCCCACACCTCCAGACCGCCGCGAAAGTCGTACACGTTCTTATACCCCAGCGTAAGCAGCTTCTTATACGCCGCGCCGGAAAGCGCGTCCGTCCAGCCGGACGCGTAGACGACGACGTTATACGCATCTGATAACCGCGGATGGGCGGCCACCAGTTCCTTGATGGGGATATTGATCGCCCGGAGGATATGACCCGTTTCGTATTTGGCGGTCGAGCGCACGTCCACCAGAACCGTGGGCGACTTCTTAAGCCACTCACCGTCGCCGGCGAGCATCTGCCGGAGCTGGCCGAGTTGAACGGACTTGATGTCGAGGTCGCTGGTCTGGTTCGAAAACTCGCAGCCGACCGGGAATATCAGCAACCCAAGAATGCAGGTCCGCCTGAACATGATTTGGCCCTTAGTAAGACGTTTGGAGCCGCCCTGCCTTTCAGAGTACGCAATCCAGGCGGCCCGGCAAGGCGGCGAAGCGACGTGGATTTCGTCGGCCGGCCCTCACTGGGGAATTCGCATTAAGGGCCTGGGTCGATCGGCCGATGCATACCTCTGGCGGAGGCGGAAGGAACGACACGGGGCGGAGTGGGGAACCTTACGGGAGATTCCGGAGCTTTCGGGGCTCCGGAATTCCGGAGGTCCGGATCGATTGCGATCCGGGGCGGATCAGGGGGACACCGAAAATACCTGGGCGTGGCCTGAAGGGGTCGGCCCGATCAGGTTACAGCCACCTTCTGCGGGCGGACTCGGGATTCGAACTCGTCCCAGAACTTGTTGACGATCGTGCGGATGGCCCAGTTGGCTCCGTCGGCGAGGCCGCATATCGTCGTCCCCCCCATCATTCCCATCGAACCGGCCAGTTCCAGCAGAAGGTCCAGGTCCCGCGTCGTTCCGGCGCCGTCTTCAATTCTTGTGAGGATCTTGAACATCCAGCCCGTGCCCTCCCGGCAGGGTGTGCACTGACCGCACGACTCCCGGGCGAAGAACCGGGCGATGTTGCGGGCCACGGCCACCATGTCGGTGTCCTGGTCCATGACGATCACGCCGGCCGTCCCCAGGCCGAGGCACGCATTCTTCTTGCCGATGTCGAAATCGAGTTCGGCTTCATACTGGTCAGTCCCCAGAATGCCCATCGAGATCCCGCCGGGGATGGCCGCTTTGAATCGACTGCCCGTCCGCATCCCGCCGGCGTGGTTCTCGATCAGCGTGGAGAGGCGAATGCCCAGGTGCTCTTCGTAGACGCCGGGCCGGTTCACGTGGCCCGATATGCCGAAGAGCTTGGGGCCGTAGCTGGCCGGTACCGTCGGCGGCGCTCCCGGTGGCCGCGCAACGCCCATCGTCTTGAACCAATCCGGGCCCTTCTGCACGATCGGACCAACGCACGCGAGGGTTTCAACGTTGTTGATAATCGTCGGGCGGCCGAAGGCGCCGACCACCGCGGGAAACGGCGGCTTGATGCGCGGCCAACCGCGCTTGCCTTCCAACGACTCGAGCAACCCGGTTTCTTCGCCGCAGATGTAGGCTCCGGCGCCGCGGTGGATGAAACATTCGGGGTCGCGATCGTTGATCCGGCCCAGAGGTGATCCGGCACCGAAGATCGAGTGCTCGTACGCCTCGGCGACGGCACACTCCAGCGCCCGGCGCTGGCGGTGGTATTCACCTCGGATATAGATGTAGGCCGTGTCCAGCCGGCAGGCGTGCATGCAGATCGCCATGCCTTCCAGCAGCAGATGAGGGTCGTAGTCCAGCAACATCCGGTCCTTGAAGGTGCCCGGCTCGGACTCGTCGGCGTTGACCGCCAGGTAGCGTCGCCCTTCGTCGGCCGACGCCAGAAAACTCCATTTCATCCCCGCCGGGAAACCCGCGCCGCCGCGGCCGCGCAGTTCGCTGGCCTTGACCAGATCGATCACCTCGGCCGGCTCCATCTTCATCGCCTTGCGCAGCCCCTGGTAACCTTCGGTCTCGACAAAGCGGTCGTACGTTACCCGTGTCCGGGCGGCCGGATCGCCCCACGGCGGCGTGGGGATGCGGGTGCAGAGGACGGGGGATTCAAGTGTAGAAGCCATGGGATTTCAGCGATTCGGCTGTTGCATAGGCAGGCGCGAGAGCAAGAGAGCGGAAGAGCGGAAGAGCAGGAAAGTGGTCGGCCTCCTCTTTCCTGCTCTCTTGCTTTTCCGCGTTCCTGCTCTATTCAACGCCATCACTCCAATCCGTCCAGAATCTCGTCCACGCTCTCGACGGTGAGATTCTCATGCAACGTCTCATTGACCAACGCGCACGGCGCCGTGCCGCACGATCCGAGACACTCGACGTGCATCAGCGTGAACCTGCCGTCGTCCGTGGTCTGGCCGACGCCGATGCCCAGCTTCTTCTCGATCCGCTCGAGCAAGGCCGAGTGCCCCATCAATTCGCAACTGATCGACTGGCAGACCCAGATCACGTACTTCCCGTG
>CAUZBA010000187.1:0-6572 GCA_963577635.1 Phycisphaerae bacterium | reverse complement strand
CAGCAGCCACTTTGCAAACGCTCATCGTGTATGGGCTGAGCCCCTCTGGGCCTTCAGACAGACGTCTTTCGTGAGAAACGGAACTTTCGAGCACACTTTTGGACAAACGCAGACGATTTCGGCTGGCGTTACCAAGGGAAGACGTTACCCTGCTGAAATAGAGGCCCGACGGCGGAGTCGGGCACGAGTCATTGGTGAGATGTTGCGAGGCGATAATGCGGATTCACATGTCAACCATACGTCCGGTGGCCGTTGCTTTGACGGGGTTCGTCGCGATCTCGGTCTTTGCCACGGGTTGCGCTTCGAGAAGGCCGGTGCGGACGCCGCGCGTCATTCTCAACCACGATGAGGCCGTCGCCTACACGACGTACGCCGCCACCGAGCGGGCCACGGCGGATGACCTGCGTCAGATGGTGGCGTTCCTTTCCCGCAGCGGTGTGGACACGCTCACGCAATGCGTTCACACGCGGTGGCAGGCGTATTACGACAGCAAGGTCGTGGAGGTGGCGTGGGATCCAAGGCACGCGGCAGATCAGTCCGCGCAGCGAGCAGAAGACTGGGCCTGTCTGTCGGCGATGCGCCGCCTCGTCGAAGTCGGCGACGATCCGCTGAAGGTCCTTGCCGACGCATGCCACCGGAACGGCATGCGTTTCGTGCCGTCGCTGCGCCTCAACGACTCGACCGAACTCGATGAGAAAGACGGCCGGTACGGCAGCTTCCGGCGCGACCATCCCCAGTGGAAGATCCCCGACTCTCACGCCATGGATTTCGCCGTGTCCGAGGTTCGCCAGCACATTCTCGACGTCGTGGAGGAGCTATCGCAGCGCTACGACATCGACGGGATCGATCTGGACTTCATGCGCCACCCTCGGCTCTTTCGCGACGACCAAGTCCGCGATCAGACCGCCGCGATGACCGGCCTGGTCAGGCAGATCCGTTCTGTTCTGGACAATGCCGGCGAAGGGCGAAAGCAGCGCCTGTTGCTGATCGTGCGCGTCCCGATGAAGATCGGCGAGGGGGAGTTCACGACGGACGATCCGAACGACGCCGATCTGGAATGCCTGGGCACCGGTCTGGACGTGCCCACCTGGGTGAGCGAGGGGCTGGTCGACATCGTCTGCCCGATGAGCTTCGCGGCCACCGACTGGGATCGGATGATCGTCGCGATGGCGCAGTGGCGCTCGCTAACCGAGGGTACATCTTGCGGCGTCTATCCGACGATCCAGACCAGTCCGGCAGCGGGATACCGGCCTCCCTGGGCCAGGGCCGACAGCTACAGGGGCGCGGCGTACAGTTTCTATCGTCACGGAGCCGACGGCGTCGCGCTCTACAACATAGGAGCCCACACGCTTTACAACCCGTGGACCCGGGCTCTGGGCCACATGGTGGGCATGACCGACGGACCGTATGCCTCGTGGAACGTCGTCGCCGACATGGATGATCCGGCGCGTCTCGCCGTGGGGCCGCGCCGGTATCACTGCTACCTGGGCCACGTGGAACGGGTCGAGAAGGGGCAGCGCGAGACGCTTGAGTTCTACATGCCGGAAGACCCGCAAGACGCGCGCCGGCGGCCCCGTCTGCGCTTCTTCGCGGGCAACTTTACGAGCCTCCACCGCCTCGAGGTGGACGTCAACGGCGTGGCCGTCGAACCCGCGTCGCTGCGCTACGAGCGCCAGGTGGGCAGCGGCCTGCGAAAGAAGACCGACAGCATGCCGAGAATGCCGTACGGGCACCAAGTCATCTTTCGGCTGGACGGCACCGCCGCGAGACAGGGGATGAACACCCTCGGCGTCACGCTCGTCAAGAGCAACCCGCAGATCCCGCGTCTGATATCGCAGCGGACTCACCCGGCAACCCAGGGAGGCATCGTCATCTGCCTGGTGGAAGTGCTGGTCGACTTCGACGAGCTGCCCCGTTACGCCGTTCCAGGCTCACTCATGAGGCGCTGAATCGCGGAGCAACGTCATGAAATCGATACGGCTGCGGCCAGTGGCGGATGGTGCATTCCCGGCTTGGTTTTTCTTCGTCCTTGTCCTGGCAGCGACGACGGCGAGTCATGCCGAGCCTCTCTCGAAACCGCGCGTCATCATCATGACCGACAGCAGCACCATCTACGCCGGCTTCTGCCCGAAGGAACGGGCCACGGTGCAGGATCTGCACAACGCGATGGAGATATTCAGGAATGGCGGCGTGGACACGTACGGCCACGCCGTCCACGCCCGCTGGCAGGCCATCTACGACAGCAAGGTCGTGGAGGTCGTCGGCAACGTGACGGCGCAGGGCGTCCGGCCGCCTGAACACACGCACTACTGGACGAATTACGCGACCGTGCGAAACTTCATCGAGGACGGGATCGACATCCCCCAGGTGATCGCCGAGGCGTGCCACCAGCGCGGCATGCGGGCCCTGGGCTACTTCCGCATGAACGACGTGCACGGCATCCACAAACACGAGCCGTCCTTCGGCAGTTTCCGCAGCGGACATCCCGAATGGATGTTCAAGATCAAATCGATGGACTACGCCGTGCCGCAGGTGCGCGAACACATCCTCAGTGTCGTGCGGGAGCTGGTCGACCGGTATGACCTTGACGGGATCGACTTCGACTTCATGCGCGCTCCGCACTACTTCAGGGACGGCCAGGTCGAGGCCGGCACCCCCCTGATGACCGACATGGTCCGGCAGGTGCGCCGCATCCTCGACGACGCGGGCGATGTGAAGGGCGGCCGTAGGATCCTGTGCGTGCGCGTGCCCATGACCGTTTCGGACAGCATCGGCGCCGGCCTGGACGTGCCGACCTGGGTGGCCGAAGGTCTGATCGACATGGTGTGCCCTGCCGACTACTACTTCACCAAATGGGACCAGATGATGCAGGGCCTGCCCGAGTGGAAAAAAATCACTCAGGGCACGCTGTGCGGCCTCTACCCGACGATCCACTACGGCGCGGCTCCGGGCTACCCGGGCTACTACAACCATCCGTGGCTGACCAAAGAGAGCTATCGCGGCATGGCGCACGGTTACTACCAGCGCGGCGCCGACGGGATCGCTATTTACAACATCTGGCACCTCAATATCGAGCCCGCCTGGGCCGCGACGGCGGACATGGGCGATCCCAAGCGCCTCGCGACCAAGGCGCGGCGATACCACTGTTACCTGGGGCGACTGTCGCCGATCAATCAGGGCGATCAGAAGACCTTCGACATCCTGCTGCCGGACGATCCACAGGACCGGACGCATCGCGCCCGTCTGCGCTTCTACGCGGTGAACCTCACGCTCGATCATCGCATCGAAGTGTCACTGAACGGTGAGGTGATCGATCCGCAGACCCTGGACCTGCGGCGCAAGAGCCCCGGCGAGTTCGTCGGGGCGCCCACATTCGGTTACGGCCACTTCGTGACCTTCCCGCTGGCCGGGACCGCAGCGAAGCGCGGCACGAACAAGCTGAGCGTCAAGCTTGCGGCCATCAACCCGCAGCTACCCAGGCTGGCCGCTTCGCCCGGTGTGAAAGAAAGCGATGGAGGCATCGCAGTCGGTGTCATCGAGGCGCGCTACGGATACAGGAAAGACCCTGGTCGCGGTCGCCCCGGGGCGTGGCCGCAACCTTAGAGCGGTTTCCATCCACTCGTTGCGTGCTGAGCTGGCTGCAGCTCAGCACGCAACATTTAAACTTAATCTGCTCTAACGACTACCCATGGCCTGACCGCGCCGTTGAACCCCGCCGTTCACGAATTGCGGTGTTATCATTCCTCGCTTGCCCCAGGCCGAAAATACAACAGGCCGTGACGCGGCCACACCGCAGCAGCGCCGCGCGATGCGCTCGGCCATCATCGCGCAGTGCTTCGGCTCACTGGCATACATCGTGGTGACGCGCGGGCTGATGCTCGTCTATCTGACGCGCCTGGGCATCCCCAGCTCGCGCGTGCTGGTGTATCTGTCCCTGCCGGAGTTTCTGGGCGCGGCGATCCACATCCCATGTGCGATCTCCGCGGACCGCAAAGGCATCAAGCGACTCGGCGTGCCGGGATTGATCCTCACGCCCCTGGGTTTCTCGGGGCTGTCGCTGGCTCCGCTGGCGTCTGCATTCTGGGTCGAACCCGGCATCGCCCTGGGCATCGCCGTATTCGGAATCGGCGAAAAGATGATGGAGGCCGGCTGGTTCTCGCTACTGAGCCCGATCGTGCCGACGACGACACGCGGGCGCTTTTTCGGCCGGCTGCGCACCAGCTGGCAGACGGCCGGCATGATCTATGTCGCCGCGTGCGCTGTCGTGCTCACGTGGGACGACTCGATCGGTACCTATCAATATCTCATGGGCATCGCGACGTTCGGACTGATCATTCGCATTGTCTATTACGCACGTATGCCGGAACTCGAGACGCCCCCGAAACATCCGGTTGCCGTGCGCGCCGCCCTGGGCGAGGTCATCCGCGCACCGGGATACACTTCGTTTTGCGCCTATATCATGCTTATGGGTTTGTGCACGGGCGCCGTTGTATACCTGTTCGGCCTCGTGGAAATAGACGTGCTGGAGTTGAGCGCTACCCACGTGGTCTGGCTGGGCACCGCGACGATGATCGGCTCGGTGCTGGGTTTCCTGATCGGCGGACGCGCTGTCGACCGTTACTCGACCCGGCCGGTGTTCCTGGTATGCCATTTCGGCTACGCCATGGTTCTTGCGCTGTTTCTCATGCGGCATCTGGCGGGCGACGCATTGATTCCAGCCCTGGCGACGATTCATCTGTTGCTGGGGATGTTGCTCGCTGCGTCTTCGATCGCCATCTCGACCGAGTTGCTGGCGCTGATCCCCGCGGCCAACAAATCGTTATCCACGTCGCTGGCGGGCATGATGTCGCGCATGAGCGCGGCGGTGTGCGGCATGATCGCCGCCTGGGTACTCGATCAGGGCATCCTCGCCGAGCGTTGGACTCTCGGCAACGCGACATTCAGCAACTACGATTCGATCCTGCTGCTGTTTACTGTGATGGTGCTGCTGTTCGTGGCGACACTGGGGTTGGTGCCATCGGTAATCCACAAGGCCGAGTGGGTGCCCGGCCGCGGTTAACCCGCATTTTTTACCAGTTTCACCGCCCCGCGGGCGGCTTCGCTCGCTGGTTCCCGCCTTCGCGAAGCCCGCTTCGGCGGGCGAAGGAAGGTCGTCCTCCGTGCGATCCGTCCTCGTCGTAGTATTCAGCTACGCCTGTGGAGGATCGCGTGTGCGTCCTCGCCAGCGAACGAACCTGCCTCGCTGGTTTGCGAAGTGTCGCTGGTCGAGCATCGTAGGCCCTGCCTCAAGTTCCAACGCCGCTGGTTGTTACACCACCGAGCGGCGAAACTCGTGAGAAATTCGGGCTAGAGCGTTTTAGGTTTCGATGTAGCGTTTTGAGCGTCGGCGAAGCAAGTCGGGCGCGGAGGGCGACCTTCCTTCGCCCGCCGAAGCGGGCTTTGCGAAGGCGGGAGCAGGCGACCCCGCTGCGGGTCGTCGATGTCCGCCAGTACTGGCGGAACAAAGCCAGGCGGCAGCTGCAGCCAGCTCAGCACGCTACGAGTGGATGGAAACCGCTCTAGAAGCGGCGCGGCCAGCTGGCTGCGCCATCGATTCTGTTCGGTCCCATCAGGCGGCAGCATCTGATGAGCCGCGAGAAGTTTGATC
This sequence comes from Phycisphaerae bacterium, assembly GCA_963577635.1. Lineage (GTDB taxonomy): Bacteria > Planctomycetota > Phycisphaerae > Phycisphaerales > Phycisphaeraceae > CAUZBA01. Next base: position 925 of record CAUZBA010000187.1, on the reverse strand, counting down.
AACCGCAACGGCACAGGGAGTCCCGGAGCAGCGAGCCCCGTCGATCGGTTGCTCAGCACTTGACGCTGCCGGAAGCACGTATACCATGCGCCACAAGCTTGAATCCGGGAGCGATTCCCCGGGGGCTTAAAGCGCAATTGATGGGCGATCGACGGACAAGCTGGACGAGGAACCATACCACACCGCGCAGGTGGGACGGACGAGGTGCCCACGACGCATCCACCTCCCATAGGCCCCCTGCCCGGTGGAACCGACGGAGGTCTCCGCGGGTTCAAGTTTCCTATCACCCCACTCGTTGATTCTTAGGTTTCGGATGGATTTCGATACGTGGTTCAACGAAAGGATGGAAAGGGTTCTCAGCGAATTCGGTTCAACGGAAACAGAGGTTGATGCTGCGATTGAGGAACTTGAGAAGAGGAAGCTATTGAAAGAGAGATGCGACTATGACTTTTTGAATTCGTTGGGGCTTCAAAAAGGCGGGCTTCGTGGCAAAAAAAAGAGCCTCCAGGCCTCCTGGCTTGCCGGTCGCATTAACTCTTACGCACATACTGTAGATCCGGGCGGGGCCATAGACACCCTTAGAGATATGGAAGTACACGCCAGGAACTGGCATGCTCTGGCGCTGGGTGAGGGGATGTCGGCGGGAAAGGTTCGAATCAGAGGGTACGGGGTGGCGATGCAGGAATTATTGAAGCGGTATCTTGTGGGGAAGGGATTGACGATAAGGTCAAAATAAGGGTATTTCTTAATTGAGGCGGCCGTCCGTGTGGCAAAGGGGATTGATCGGACGGAGGCGGGAAAACCCTTTCAAATTTATACTAAAGGGCACAACTGTTCGGTTAAGCACACGATTGTCTCATTTAAACCTTAACAAGACAACGCTTTACCTCAGTTTTAAAATTCATCGACTTCAACTCTGTCGACG
>CAUZBA010000186.1:0-6574 GCA_963577635.1 Phycisphaerae bacterium | reverse complement strand
TTTCAAAAGTTTCGCCTTCAACGCGTTTGGACTCGATCTGCGAAGCGAGAGCGGTAGTTTCAAATTGGAGATTCTTGGGCGAACGCCAGAATCCGGGGTTTTGCAGCGTCCTGCTAGAGCGGTTTCATCCATTTCGTAGCGTCCTGAGCTGGCTGCATCTGCGCCTGGCTTTGTTCCGCCAGTACTGGCGGACATCGACGACCCGCAGCGGGGTCGCCTGCTTCGCCCTCCGCGTCAGGCTTGATTCGCCGACGCTCAAAACGCTACGACGTGAATGAAAACGCTCCAACTACATAAATCGCGCTGCTGACCACGAGATAGCGCCAATGCCACATCGATCCAGACGTGTGACCAAGTTGGGCGGCAGCCTCCTGAATCTGCCCGATCTGCGAGGGCGGTTGGCTCAGTTTCTCAGCTGCTGCGTCTGCGAGGATGTTCTCTGGGTCATCGGGGGCGGCGGTGCGGCGGATGGGGTCCGGGAGTTCGATTCCCTTCATGCGATCGGTGCAGAGGCCGGCCACTGGATGGCGGTACGGGCGATGCAGTTGAACAGCTTCATGATCGGCCAAATTCTCCCGGGGGCGCTTGTGGTGGGTCACCGCGGCGAGGCCGAGGATGCCTGGAGCGGAGGGCGAATGCCGATCGCAGATCCTTACGTCTGGCTCCAGCGTGACGAACGCGCCGGTCTGACCGTTCCTCACCGCTGGTCGTTCACGAGCGATTCGATCGCCGCGCACATCGCGATCGGAGTCGGAGCCGCGCACTTGACGCTGTTGAAATCCAGGATTCCATCTTCGGATTGTCCGGTATCCAGCGCCGCGGAGATGGGTGTGGTGGATGAAGATTTCGAGTGGGCCTCGGCGTCCGTACCGTCGGTAGACTTGGTCAACCTGCGCCGTGCTCCGCCGCAACCTTCGGTGATCACTGCCGCCGGGTCATCTGGTGGCACTCACCCGCAGTCTCCAGTACGACGTTGTGTGCTGCGATGATCCGGGCCAGTTCATCGACCCGCTCCGGGTCGATCGCGTCCGTGCGGTTGCCGGCCGAACACGCCGCGCCGCGCACCGCAACAACGCTTGGGTGCAACCGCAAGGCACGGCGGATGCTGCTGAGGTCGATCGACCCCGCCAGTGCGACCATCATTCCCGCACGCCGTGCCCGTTCAATCACACCGGCGAGCGTCTGCTCGTCAAGCCACGCGAACAGGTGGCGTCCGTCCTTCTGGGCGGTGTCGATCAGCAATCCCGCCGCCTCGTGGTCCAGGGCCCAATCCAGCACCTGCGCGAGCGGTGGGGCGGCGGCGCGCTCGTGATCGGCGTACGCCACGGCCACCAGGTTGGCCGGGTGGTAGGCCATGAGCCGTCGGGCGAGATGCTTTCGCCAGTCGCGCGGCGCCCGGGCAAGCCCGATCTTCACCCACTTGACGCCGTCGGGCACGGTTGTGGGCGCCTCGTGCCACTCGCCCAGGGCCATGCTCACGGGTCGGCGACCGGCCACGCGGTCGACGATCTGATCGACCGTCCTGGTCGTGGCCATTCCAAGTGAACCGTGGTCCGGGTTCTTGACATCGATTAGATCGGCGCCACCGTCAACAGCCGCCGAGGCTTCGTCGCCGCTTCGCACGCTGACCAGCAGCCGCGTGAAATTGCAACTCATGGCGCATCGTCCTGCGGAGATCTGATCGTGCGGCGCACCATCCGTGGCACGTCCATTTTCATGACCTCGCGCAGGACCACCGTCGCGAACGAGCCTCGCGGTAGCTCAAACGCCATACGAATAAAGGGGCCGTGCTCATCCGATCCGCCACTGACATCGGGATCCCGAAGTTGAACGCGAAGCGGGCGGCGCGTGCCGTAGACCGGCACATGGTCGGCGGCCGCCAGTTCGAATTCGCTCAATCCCAGTTCCGTGAGGTGCTCAAGCTCGCAACGAGCGGGTTCGCCGCCGGCCCTGGTCATGTTCGGCCCCCACATGGGTCCGCTGGGCGAGACGTCCATGGTCGCCACGCGTCCTTGAGGTCCATTTTCGTGCTCCGCGACGGCATCATCAACGGCGAAGACGCTACGGTTATCGTGCTTCCACGCCAGATCACCGACCACCAGGCGGTCGAACGGCAGGGCGTTATCGCGGACGCGGCGGTCAAGAACCCGGTTGAAGATGGCGCTCTGGAATGCGCTGATGAGAAACTCCAACTGCTGGCTTTCGATGACCATGACCGCTTGTTCGTGACTGCGACCTTGCCGCAGGGCGTCCAGCGCCTGGCGGTCGTGGCGCAGGTAGCGAGGCCAGTTCGCCAGGGCGCCGAGGTGATCGCCGGCTTCGTACCGGGAACGGCCTTGCGCTGTGGCCGAGCCGGGATCCTCTTGCGACCCTCCGAGCATCAGGTCCAGAAGTGTCTTCCACTCTCGACGAATCAGAGCTCGACCGAGCAGGTGGTTGCACTGGCGATAGCCGAACCGCTGATGACCGACATAATTGGGCACGCCAGTGACACCCAGGCGCTCGAGCGTCCGATGGGCGACGATGACGGCCGCCGGGTCGACGTGACGCAGACGAATCTCAAATCGATTGCCGGCCAGGTGTCCCCGGCGCAGCTTGTTCTCGTGCCGCCGAGCCCACAGCAAGGTGTAGGGCAGAAACTCGAATCGAGAGAGGCACTTTTCGTCGTTGCTCGGGTCGGGCAAGTGCACGCTGAAGTGCTGGCGCGTGATTGCGTGCTTGTCCTTGAGTCCGGCGTAGCCGATGTCGCGGCGCTGGACGCTGAAAAGCTTGGCCAATCGGCGCACGACGTCCGTGGTCGTCTGTTGCCTCTTCTCCAAGAACAGATAAAGGTGATCGCCGGTGCCGGCGGGCTCGTAAAGCGGCCTCTCCTCAACCAGAAAGTCCTCGGGACGATCCTTCAGGCTGCCGCCAATGCCTGGCAGGTCCGCCGTGAGATAGGTCAGGTTTTCGGTAAGCGGTGGGATCGGCATGGGGACGAAAATCTAATCTTCCGGCGCGTTGTCGCGAACCAGTGCACGGAAGGCCTCCATCAATCGATTCGTGACCGGGCCCGGCCGTCCGTCGCCGATGGTCCGCTGGTCGATCCGGGTCACGGGAATCACCTCGGCCGCTGTTCCGGTCAGGAATATTTCGTCCGCCGAATGCAGATCGTCCTGCTTCAGGTCGCGACAGTGGACGTCGACCCCGAGCTGTCTGGACAATTCGATCACGGCGTTCCGGGTCACGCCGTCCAGGATACCGGCCTGTAGCGGTGGCGTGCAGAGCGTCGGCCCGCTCGCGTCGCGGCAGACGATGAAGACATTGTCGCCCGTGCATTCCGAAACATTGCCCTTGTGGTTAAGCATCACCGCCTCGAGCAGGCCAGCTTCGATGGCTTCGATCTTGGCCAGGATGTTGTTCAGGTAGTTCATGCTCTTCATCTTCGGATTCAGAGCCTGCGGGTGGTTGCGGATCACCGACGATGTGATCACCGAAAGACCCTCGCGATACAGCTCCTCCGGATAGAGCACAATGGTGTCGGCGATAATAAACACGCACGGGTTGTTGCAGACGAACGGATTCAGTCCCAGCGTGCCCACACCGCGCGTGACGCACAGGCGAACGTAGCCATTGTCGCATTCGTTTGCCGCGACCGTCTCACGGCAGGCCGCTTCGAGTTGCTCAAGCGCGTAGGGAATCGTGAGGCGAACGATCTTCGCCGATGCGAACAGCCGCTGAAGGTGAGTTCGCAGCTTGAAAATCCGCCTACCGTATGTCCGGATCCCCTCGAAGACGCCGTCGCCATAGAGCAGACCGTGGTCGAACACGCTCACCGTGGCCTGATCCGGCGGTATGAGCTTCCCGTTGAGCCAGACGTGCTTGGGCACTTGCGGTGATCCTGTCACCCGCCGAGTTCATACCGGATGAAGGCGCGGATGGCGCCATCTTTGGGCAGAAAGTCGCGTACGGCTTTCTTGCTGTCCATTTCACGCAAATAGATTTGGCCCATCAGGGTGTTCTCGTCCACCCACTTGCGCAGTTTGCCCACGGCGATCTTCTCGGCGATCTGGGGCGGTTTGCCCGAGGCCTGTGCCTCCTCGATCGCGGTTTGCTTCTGTTTCTCCAGGTCTGCGGCGGGAAGGGAAGATTCATCCACCGCTATCGGTGTAGGCACGGCGGCGGCGATGTGCTGGCAGATTCCTGTCCGCAAATCATCGCTCAGGTCGCCTTTGCCCTGGATGACCACACCGATCTTGCGGTTGTGGTGTACGTAACTGCCCAAGACCTCGCCGCTGAACTTTACGCCACGGCGATACGTGACGTTTTCCTGTGTTGTGATCCGAAGCTCGTCCACGATTGAGCTGATCGTGTCGTCGGCGGCGACGTCGCCGTCGTCACCCCCGAGGGCGATTTCAGCGATGCGGGCGGCTGACTCGACGAAGTGGTCGTTTCGGGAGACGAAATCGGTTTCGCTGGTCAGCTCGATCAACGCGATCGCCCCGGAAGCTCGCGCGACGGCGATGGCGCCCTCGGTGGACTGACGGTCGGTTCGCTCGTCCATCTTGCCCTTGAGCTTCTTGCGCAGTAGCTCGATCGCAACATCCTCGTCGCCGTTCGCCTCAGTCAACGCCTGTTTGCACTGCATCATGCCCAGCCCGGTCCTTTGCCGGAGGCTCATGACGTCTTTCGCACTGACAGCCATCGTGTCACTCCCTGTCGTTATCGAGTTGCACCCATGTCCTCGTTCTTAGTGCGATCGGCGAGAACTGCGGGGTACAGGTGACGAGCCATTCACCCACCGGGTCGCGCTTCCGTGACGATTCGGGCACGCTTCAGCGACGCCTCGGTTACGCTTGTTGCGCAACGTCATCATTCGGCGCCGTAGGTTCGGTGGGTGCGGTTTGGACGGGGTCGGTTCCGGTTTGATCTTGTCCGGCTTGAGTCGGCGTCTGGTTCTGCGTCGCTGCGGTCTCGCCGGGGTCAGAATCCTGGGACTCGGGACCTGAAGTAGCCGTTGACGTAGCCGCCGCCGAGTCATCGGTTTCGTCGGCGCGGAACATCGCGCGGGAACTGCGTCGGGGCGGCCCGTCTTGCTCACCGGCGACCTTGTCGCCGCCGCCGGCGTCGCGGCGCTTCTGGCTCTTGCCTTCCATCACCGCCGCCGCGAGGCTCTTGATCACAATCTCGATCGCCTTCATGGCGTCATCGTTGCCGGGGATCGCGATGTCGACCTGATCGGGATCAGAGTCTGTGTCGATGAGGCTGACCGTGGGGATTCCCAACTTCCGCGCCTCTTTGATCGCGTTGGCTTCGTGTTTCACGTCGATCACGACCATGGCTCCAGGCAGCCTGGTCATATGTCGGATCCCATCGAGATTTCGTTTGATCTTGTGCTGTTCGCGGCGGAGCGTGCTTTCCATCTTCTTGGAATAACTGTTGATCTCGCCACTTTCATCGAGTCGTTCCAACTCCTCAAGCCTCTTAAGCCGTTCGCGAATGGTGCGGAAATTGGTCAGGGTGCCGCCCAGCCACCGCTCCGTCACCCAGTGCATGCCCACGTCGCGTGCGTGCTGCTCAATGCACGATCGCGCCTGGCGTTTCGTGCCAACGAAAAGCACGTCTTTGCCCTCTGCCACGATATTGGTCAGGTGCTTTCTGGCCAGCAGAAGGCCCTTGATCGTCTCCCGGACATCGATGATGTGGATTCTGTTGCGCCGTCCGAAGATGTAGGGCGACATTCTCGGGTTCCAGTGGTTGGAACGGTGCCCGAAGTGAATGCCGGCTTCAACCAGATCTTTGACAAGCGATGCCATGTTGCCTGTTCCAATGCCAATCAATGGGCTTTCATCGGCCCTTCGTCAGACCCGACTTGACCACGGCGACAGTGCGCGACTGACATTCCGTGCCAGCCTTCCGAGTCAACATGCCGGTGCCCTCGGCACGGCTGGATCTCAATCCGCCATGACATCGCCCAATCAGGATTTCCATTGTAAGCACTGGCGGATCAGTCCGCAAGCTGAGCCGGGAGCAGAGCGGTTCGAGGCCGCATTTCTCACGACTTTCACCGCCCAGCGGGCGGCTTCGTCCGCTGGCTTGGGGACCCCTTCGTCCTCCGTGCGATCCGTCCTCGACGAAGTATTCAGCGACGCCTGCGGAGGATCGCGTGTGCGTCCTCACCAGCGAATGAACCTGCTTCGCTGGTGTGCGCACCGTCGCTGGCTGAGTACGGCAGGCCCCGCCTCAAGTCACAACACCGCCGGTTCTTACACCACCGAGCGTCAAAACTCGTGAGAAATGCGGCTAGCAGGACGCTGTAAAACTCGGTCGGCGCGAAAACGTGTACCTGAGATTTTCGAAAGTTTCGCCTTCAACGCGTTCGGACTCGATCTGCGAAGCGAGAGGGGTAGTTTAAGATTGGAGATTCTTGGGAGAATTCCAGAATCCGGGGTTTTGCAGCGTCCTGCTAGCCTGTGAGCATAGGATACCGTATCGCGTTGCGGCAGAACAATCACGGGTGAGAAATGTGGACGCAAAGCAGTCCGGCCTCATTGACTCCCCCCTTCGTGCCTACGTGCCTTCGTGCCTGCTCACA
>CAUZBA010000185.1:0-6614 GCA_963577635.1 Phycisphaerae bacterium | reverse complement strand
AAGCGACGCAAAATCCGACGTCGAAGGCGCACGAAAGCAGCCGAAATGACTCGAAAACTCAAATGCCTTCGGAAGCACTTGGATCTGTAAGTTCTAGTGATTGCGAGAGGTTGCGACCAACTGCGACTTCTTGCACCCCCTCAGAAATTCAGCGAATGGGCGATACAGGTTCATAAGAATTTGCCGAGTGGAAGCAGCACGAACTCTCCTACCGCTTAATTTGCAGATTCGGCAGCGCCTGAACCAGAGCCGCCCCGCCGGGGCCGGGCTGGTGGGACCGGTAGTCCAACAAGGGGCTGTCGCCCACGTAAAGCACGCTCAGGTTGGACAGGCTTTTGAGGTGCTTGAGGCCGGCGTCGGTAATCTTGTTCGACGCAATGGTCAGCTCCCTGAGGCTTTCGAGGCCGGCGAGGTGCGCCAGGCCCGCGTCATTGATGCCGACTTTTTTCAGATTAAGCGTCTCAAGACTCTTGAGCCCTGCGAGGTGCTTCACGCCGTCGTTACCGATCTCGGTGTGCCACAGGTCAAGGTGCTTTAGATTCTTCAACCCAGCCAGGTGGCCCATGCCCTGCGCTGTCACCCGCTTGAGCAGGAAACGCATCTCAAGGCGTTGAAGAGACTTCATTGTCGCCACGGGCTGTAACTTCTCATCATTCACCATTCGTCCGCTGAGGTTCAGCTCCGTCACGGCCGCCGTGTCACCGATTCTCGACAGATCACCATCCGGCCACACCCACGGGTTCGACTTCTCCAGCGGGTCGCCGTGGCGCAGGAAGAAGCGAATCGTGGGGTAATGATTCATTTCAGTCTGAGCGAACGGCTTATCGTAATTCTCACCCAATTGCCCCAGCCTGGCCGAGCGGGCCACTTCGATGAAGCGTCCGCCCGCGGTACGCAGCTCGTCCGAAATCGGGGTCGACATGTCCACGATGCTGACTCGCCGCCACATGCCCGCGTTGGCGTAGTTCTTCTGAACGCGCAGAATCAGCGTGTGCCGCCCGGGCGCCAGCCCGTCATTGACCGGAATAAAGAATCCCCGGTTCCACATGGCCTGGGCACTGAGCTGCTGCTCTCCGATCTTCTCGCCATCCAGGAAGATGTCCGTGAAACCGTCGACGGACGCGAAGAAGATGGCCAGAGGCGCGCTACCGGTATCGGGCAAGTCGAACTGAATGCCGTACCACGCCGTGCCGCGGCGATCCTCCACGTCCTGCAGTGTCCAGTGTGTGTTCGTCCTCATCATCCGCCAGCTGCTGAGATCGGTGGTGTTCTGCCACTGTTCGGTCAGGCCGACGTCTTGTTCGTCCGGCTCGGCGTCGAACTTGAAGTGCCATTCGTCCGGGAGCGTCAGGACATTGCCTTCGCGGCTGTATGCGCGGGTGAGCATGATGTTCCACATCGGAAGTCGACAGACGGCGACCCGCCGCTTGGTCTCGGCAGTGGAGGCCGCGTCCTCCGCCGCAGACAGGATCCGCTCCGATTCGGTGACGAATCGCTGAGTGTCTTCCGGGCCGAAGCCCAGCTGGTAAAGGAGACTCAAGTTGCTGCCGGTGCCCTTGTCGAGGCGATCGCCCCATTCGTCGTGCAGGTAATTGATGTAGCGCAACACGCCCTCGGCGCCGTCGCCGTAAAAAGCGTGGCAGAATTCCTTGATCGTCTCGCGGCTGTCCACGGTGGGCCGCCACATGGCCCGGGCCAGCAGGTAGTGCCGCAGCACCCGCATCTCGCCGCCGCGGGTCTGCTGGTTCTGGGCGAACATGCCCCCCAGCCTGTACTTCTCGTGATAGATCCTGACGTTGGTCGCGATCTCGCGCAGATTGGGAATCGGCTTGAGGAAATCGCCGAAATTGACGTGCTTGCTCCAGTTATAGATGCGGCCCTCGCCGACCTTCTGCGTCCACTCGGCCAGCGTTTTCGACATGATGACGTTGTTTTTCGACGTCGGGTCGTCGAGGCGGTACCGCCAGTCGATGCCGCTGACCATATTCATGATGACGTTCTTCACCGGCTTGATCTTCTTGGGCATCTTCGAGTGGTAGAGCATGGTCGAGATCGACGCATTGGGAAACTCGATGGCGATCTGGCGAGCGATCGCGTTCACCATGCGCAGGTGTGCGGCTCCGGCACCGTGGTCGTCTTCCGACCCGTCCTCTCGCGCCACTGCCTTGCACGGCTCACACTCGCAGAAGTGGATGCTGTCGTTCGCCGAAACCGACGCGATCACCTTGTTGTAGGGGTTGGACTTGAGGCCGTCCCGGACCCATTCGCGCACCTTGTTCATCACGATCAACAGGACGTCGGGGTTGGTGAAGCACTGCTGCGTGATCATGCCCTTGTATTCCTCACGCCGCTCCCCGTCGATGAACGGAAAGTATTCGGGGTGCTCGTCGAAGTACTTCTCGCGCGGCACCAGTACGTTCATCGTGTGAATCGGATGGCCGACTTTCTTGACGCCGCCGAGCATCTTCTCGGCGATGACCTGGAACCCGATAGAGTTCATGCGGTTGCGCAGCGCCGCCGTGCCCATCAGGGCCGCGTAGTTCGCCCGGCGCTCGATGGGCGGCCCGTACGTGCGCGCGTTGACCGTAACCTTGAGGGTTGCCCGCTGCGGCACGTGGTCGACATGGTGATCCAGGAAAGGGACGCCCAGCTCGACGTCTAGAAAGTCGTAGACACCGTACAGCGTGCCGCGTGGGATATTGCCGATGATCACCAGCCGCTCACCGTCGGGCACGATGGCGAAGCCCTCAAAGTTTTCGGTTCGCAGGTTTGCGGGCAGATCCTCGAGACTCTTTCGGTTCGTGTGGCCCACGACGATCTCAAAGTCGCCCGCCGGCTCACTGTCCCGCGTGATCGGAAAGTCGGCGCCCGTCATCCGGCCCAGAAAAAGCGCCAGCTCGTCCGCGGCGTACTTCTCGCCTTCTTCTGCCTCGGCGGCGATGACGATCGAGTATTTCGTGCGGCCGTCTTCGGCGAGTGTCAGTTCGGCGGCGCGGGCAATGCCGGCCGCGCGGTGAGCTGAGATGACGGTCATGATCGCTATGGAGGTCAGGACGATTTTTTTCATCACGTTGCGTGCTCCAGGTTCAGTCCTTCCGGGGATTCCGACATCGTATGGGTTTTGCCGTCCAGCATCAATGCGGGGGCAAGGTTACAATTCCAATCGGTGGGCGTGCCTGAGTGGTCCGTAGCGAATCCTCCAGCGACGTACGGCTCGCCCGACCGGCGTTCTCTACCGGCAATTGTGAGCAAGTGACGGGCATTTCAACATGGCGACACACACGACGCTTCTGCTTCTGGTGATCATGCTGTTCATGATCGGATCCTGTGCGTCGATGAATATCGGCGCGGCGCCGGCTGAGGATGAGCTGCCGTCGAACAAGAAGCTCGGTTCGATCTTTAACGACGACGGCGCCGGCATCCTCGAGGCCGTGTCGGGCGGCGACGTGACACCGGACGAATACCGCAAGGTCATCCACGGTCTGCTCGACTCTCAGATGGGTGTCCTGGCCATGTGCATGGGATTGCCCGATCCGGTCTGGTACGAGTCGAGCGTGGCCACAACGGTCGACAAGCACTGGCGGGACCACTACAAGACGCGGCGTGCCTACACCGTCGAGGCGCTGCGGGCCGCTGGAACGGATTGCCTTCGCCTCGTGATCGAAGTCTGCCGCGAACGCGGCGTCCCGTTCGTCCCCAGCTACCGCATGAACGCCGAGGATCACGCCGACCATCAGCTCGAGATTTACGATTTCGGCATCGCCCATAAGCACCTGCGCATCCCCGATGCGAACTGCCTCGACCCGATTCACCCGGAGGTCTTCGAGCACCGGATGGCCATCTTTCGCGAGGTTGCTACCAAGTACGACATTGACGGGATCGAGTTCGATTTCCGGCGCTGGTATCACATGGTTTCCGATCCGCACAAGAACCACGTGGTCCTGACGCGCATGGTCCGAGAAACGCGGAAGATGCTCGACGAGGTCGCCAAGGCCAAGGGCCGCAAACGCCTGCTGCTCGGCGTGCGCGTGGGTCCGTCCATCGACACACCCACGACCAAGGAGCTTTACCCGGGCATTGGCGGTGTCTATGCAAGCCCGTCGTGCAAGGATCTGGGGCTCGATGTCAGAACCTGGATCAAGCAGGAGCTGGTCGACTACGTCAGCCCCACGCTCTTTTGGCCGCGTTGGCCGGGGCTGCCGCTGACCAGGGAGTTTGCCGAGCTGGCGAAGGGAACGAACGTCGGCATCTACCCGACGCTCTGGCCCGTTTCGGATTGGATGAATGATGAGCCCATCGAGCCGGGAGATACGGAAAGACTCATGCGCTACAAGAACGAATTCTGCCGCCTGGTCCTGAAACTCTACGACGACGGTGCCGACGGAATCAGCACCTTCAACTGGACGCCGTACCACCGACCGGAGATCATCCGCCACCCGAATCGCACCGTCTGGGGCATCGGCGCCAAGCTGGTGCAGGAGCAGATGTGTCGCAGGCTCGGCAGTCCGGAAGCGATCAAAAAGTACCTCGAACAGCCCGCAGCGCTGGACGGCTGAATTGGTCCATCGCGGCCAGTCTCGATCTAATGACACGAATCTGCCCCATGAAAGGAGATTGGAACCGATGCACGAGTCAGCTTCCACGCTCTGCGCCCGGGTTGCGTTCGCCCTCTTCGCCGCCGGGGTTCCCGCGATGAACCAGGCGGCCCGCGCTGACGCAACGCTCGTCCTGGCCGAAGACGGCAAGACGGGCTATTCCATCGTGATCGCCGTCGAGGCGGCGGCGCCGGTCGTGAAAGCCGCCGAGGAGCTGTCGACCTTTCTTAACGAGATGACCGGCGCGGCATTCGACATTCGCAAGGACGACTCGCCGGCCACGCAGTTCGAGATTGTCCTGGGCCAGACAAATCGCAAAGCGCTGAGCGCCGTGCCGTCGAATCTGCAACCCAAAGCGTGGGAAGGTTTCGTCATCCTGCCCGAAAACGGCAGGCTCTTCATCATGGGCGGCCGTATACCCCGCGGCACGCTGTACGGGGTCTACGATTTTCTGGAGCAGCAACTCGGCGTACGCTTCCTGGCTCCGGAAGCGAACCACGTGCCGCACAACAGCACGCTGCGGGTCTCGGTCAGCGCCCGGGTCTTCGATCCGCCGTTCGAATATCGCGCTCATTTCATCCCCCACAACGCTCGTGCCGGGTACGGCGAGTGGACCACGCGCAGCCGCATCAACAGCATCGCAGCGGGGTATGGCAACGTGAGGCGGATCGGTCGAGTTGTCCACACGTTTGCCTATCTCGTGCCGGCAAAGCAATACTTCGAGAAGAACCCCGATATGTTCGCCCTGATCGACGGGAAGCGCACGTCGCGGGAACTGTGCCTGAGCAATCCGGACACCCTCCGCGTGGCGACCGAGAAAGCCATGGAATGGGCGCAGGGAGCCCCGGACGACCCGGGCGTCAAGAGCATCATCCACCTGAGCCAGAACGATACCGGTTCGCCCGGTTGCCAGTGCCCGGACTGCGCTGCCGCCGACAAGGAGGAGGGGACGCCGTTCACCGGACAACTGATTCGATTCGTGAATAAGATCGCCCGAGAGATCGGCCGCGAGTATCCGGATATCCTCGTGGAAACGCTGGCCTATCACCGTTCCGAGTTTCCTCCCAAGAAAGCGGTCGCCGAACCAAACGTTGGCGTGTGGTTCGCGCCGATCGGCCTGGACCTCGGCCATCCCCTGAACGAGCAGCCGAAGTTCTGGGACAACCTGCAGGGCTGGCGCCGGGTCAGCAAGCACATTTACATCTGGGATTACCCGCAGGGCTTTCACGATCTGTTGGCGCCTTTTCCCTCGCTCTGGCCCGTGGCCCGCAACATCCAGCTCTTCGCCGAGAACGGCATACTCGGCTACATGCCACAGCAGCCGGTCAACGATGGAACCGAGATGCGCTACCTGCGCAATTACGTGTTTGCGCAATTGCAGTGGCGGCCCGATCGGGATTACCGGAAGGTCGCCGACGAATTCTGCCGGCTCTACTACGGCGAGCGGTCGGGCACCAGGATCATGGAGTACCTCGATCTGCTTCATGACTCTTTTCGCCCCGGCGAGCTGCCGTTGAACCGGCACGGCAGCTTCAAGGATGACGCGTTCGTGCCCAAGGCGGACGTGATCCTGGCCCAGGCGTCGAAGCTCGCCGAAACACCCGAGCACGAGCGCCGCATCGCCGAGTTCCGCCTGCCGGTGTGGCGCCTCATGCTCATCCAGGCGTTCGGAACGGCCGGCAAGGTGAAATCGCTGCCTGAACAGTGGTGGTATCGTCCTGAAGCCGAGGAGGGTGAAGACGCGCAGGACTTCGCCACCGCGACGGATTTCAGCGGGTGGAAGCAGGTGCAAATCCCAACCATCCCGGCGGCGGACTACAGCGAGGGCGCCGGCCACGGCGCCGGCTGGTACGCGACGCAGTTCGAAATGCCCGACACGGGCAAAGCGCCGCTGGCGCTACATTTCGAAGCGATGGACGGCACGTGGGACGTCCACGTCGACGGCAAGGAGTTCGCGCGCGAGATGCCCACCGGTCTCGGTCTCTACCGGGAGAAGGAAGTGCCGTACGTGCTGCTCAA
>CAUZBA010000184.1:0-6644 GCA_963577635.1 Phycisphaerae bacterium | reverse complement strand
CGCAAGCTGTGGGGGATGCGGGTCCTGAACGCCGACGGCGAAGCGGAGGAATTGTTCATCCGCATCCAGGAGCGTGCCCCGGGTAGCGCAATGGGAGAGCAGGCGAGCTTGGCTCTGGGCAACTATTACTTTGTCAGGGCCGAGATGAGTAGCGCCGACGAGGCCTACGACCTCTTCCTGACCAACTACCCCAAGAGCGACCAGCGCGAGCAGGCGATGCTGCAATTGATCCGGGCCAACCTGGCGACATTCAAGGGGCCGCGATTCGATGCCTCGGGGCTGGTCGAGGCTTCCGCGCGACTCAAGGCGTACCGTAGTGAATTCCCGGCGGGTGCCGAAGAACTCGGGGCCGACGCCCTGATCGTGCGAATCGACGAATCACTGGCCCTGAAGGATCTCTACACGGGTCGCTGGTACGAAAAGCGAAAACAGCGCGTCAGCGCGACATACCTGTATGAGCGCGTCGTTCGAGATTACCCACGGACGGGGGCGGCCAGGCAAGCCATCGAACGTTACCACAAGCTGACCGGCAACGGCAACGGTGCGAATGGAACGGAGCCCGGCATCAATCACGATGTGGCACCGGAACTGGACGCCGCTGTCGATCCTCCGACGCCGGCCGACGATTTTCTCTGAGCCATGAAGGCGACGCTACGCGATACCCGAGGCCGTACCCGACTACGTTTCAGAGGCCTGGACCGAAGCCGGCCACGCTGCGGCAGTCACGGCAGCCGTAGCGTCGCGCCGCTGCGGGGCGCGATCGGCTTGGTTTCGGTCATGCTGATCTCAGGCTGCGGTTATCGGCACCAACCGATCTTCCCCGAAGACGTCGGCACCGTCGCCGTCGAGGCCTTCGACAACCGCGTCTACTATAGAGGAGTCGAGTTCTACCTGACCGAGGCGGTAAAAAAGCAGATTGAGGTGCGCACGCCGTACAAGGTGACGCGCATCGAGGGCGCCGACACGGTCCTGACCGGCGAGATCGTGCGGATCGCACAGTCGACACTCAGCCGACGACGCGGCACAGGCCTGCCGCAGGATGTGGAGTACCGGGTTGTCGTGAACTTCGAGTGGAAGGATTTGCGATCGGGCGACATTATCCGTCAGCGCCGCGGCATGGAGGTGGTGGCGCCCTATGGTCCGGCCCGACAGATCGGCGAACCGCAGACGATGGGTCAGCACCGGGCCGTGCAGCGGGTGGCCGAGCGCGTCGTCTCAGTGATGATGGCGGATATGTAATCATCTGCCCACGCACCAGCCTGCCCGTCGGGCCCGGCCACGGGCCACGACCAGGAGGACACGAAAAGAGGCGCGGCTGCGCCCGATAAGGCCCCCTGGGAACAGGCAGGAATCCCCCGCTACGATGAACCGCCGGCGCTGGCAGACAAATAACAGGTAGGCTCGGGCCGAACTTCGGTCAACGGGCTAGCGCGGGGGGTGGCGAACGGGTGGGATTTGCACGATAAGAATGTCGTAGAACGGCCGCGATCAAGGACTTGAGATGCCTGAAAAGAAATCCGGAGAGTCGGATCAGACAGACAAAGAGAACCGCTCCGGCGACGGGTCCGATGGTGGCGGACGCCGACCCGGCCACAACCGCAACCCCAACCTCAAGATGTCACGCGGGACCATGGGTTGGGTGATGATTGGCGGCCTGGTGCTGGTGCTTCTGCTGGTCATGAACAGCGCCAACAGGCAGGCGACGTCGGTGTCGACCCTTGAATTCTTCAACCTGATCGGGATGGGCGTTTTCGAAGGCGACGTGGTTGTAGAGAATAACCACCTGGTCGGCATGATCGGCGCGAGCGCGTCGGGTCTGGCCCAGAACATCAGGCCGGGAGACCGGGTTGCGGCGGAAATCAGCCCGCACCTGATGGAGTTGTTCGTCAAGCAACTACAAGAGACCAACCAGGCGTTCGTCATCGACAGCGGCGACTCGATACTCATTCCACTTCTGATCAGTTGGGGCCCGTTCATCCTTATTGCTCTGGTGATCTACTTCTTCCTGTTCCGATCGCTGCGTAACGCCGGAGGCGGCGCGGGGATGCTCGGCAGCTTCGGCCGGTCGCGCCACAAGGTGATGACCAAGGAGCACTCCAACGTCACGCTTGACGACGTCGCGGGGATCGATGAAGCGAAGGACGAAGTCAACGAGATCATCGAGTTCCTGAAGAACCCGAAAAAATTCCAACGCCTCGGCGGCCGCGTGCCGCGCGGTGTGCTACTGATCGGCCAGCCGGGCTGCGGTAAGACGTTGCTCGCCCGCGCCGTCGCGGGCGAGGCCGACGTGCCGTTTTTCTCGATCAGCGGATCGGATTTCGTGGAAATGTTCGTGGGTGTCGGCGCCTCCCGCGTGCGCGACCTGTTCAAGCAGGCGAAGGACTCGTCGCCCTGCATCATCTTCCTCGACGAGATCGACGCCGTGGGGCGACGCCGCGGCAGCGGATTCTCCTCGGGCGGTCACGATGAGCGAGAACAGACGCTCAACGCGATCCTGGTCGAAATGGATGGATTCGAATCGTCCGACCAGGTCATCGTGATGGCTGCGACGAACCGCTCGGACGTGCTCGACCCGGCGCTGATCCGACCGGGCCGCTTCGACCGGCAGATCCAGGTGCCCCACCCCGATCTGCGCGGACGCATGGAAATCCTGAAAGTCCACAGCCGGCGCGTCAAGATGAGCAGCAACGCCGATCTCGAAAGACTCGCGCGGGGCACACCGATGTTAAGCGGTGCCGACCTGGCCGCCATCATCAACGAGGCGGCGATCGCCGCTACACTCCTGGGCAAGGACTGGGTCGATCAGGAAGACCTCGAAGAGGCGCGCGACAAGGTCCGGTGGGGCCGCGCCCGCAAGAGCCATCGCATCGAGGAAGACGAAAAGAGGATCATCGCCTACCACGAGGCAGGGCACGCCCTGGTCATGTTCAAGGACGACCACGCCGAGCCGCTGCACAAGGTCACGATCATCCCGCGCGGACCTTCACTGGGCGCGGCGTTCAATCTGCCCGAGAAAGACCGGAATATCCTTACACGCGAACAGCTCCTCGCGCAGCTGAGGGTCACATTCGGCGGTCGGATTGCCGAGCAGATGTTCTGCGGCGACATCTCCAGCGGCGCCGCGATGGACATCCGTCAGGCCACAGCGATCGCCCGAACGATGATCACCGAGTATGGCATGAGCGAGAAGCTGGGCTTCCAGCTCCTGGGGATCGACGAGTCTCGCCAATACTGGGAGCAGCCCGAACGGGCCTACAGCGATGATACGGCACGCGTGGTCGACCAAGAGATCAAAGCGCTGATCGACAGGACCTACGCGGAGGCGAAGCAGCTTCTGAAAGCATACAGCACCGAGCTTCAACGCGTGGCCGATGCTCTTCTGCGCCACGAAACGCTCACCAACGAAGAGGTCGATCAGTTGATGCGCGGCGAAGAGTTGAAAAAGTCCACGGTCGGGGACATCCTCAAATCCGAACAGGCCAAGACCGAAGCGCCCAAAAATCCGCGCCCCAGCTCCGAGGGTCTGAAAGACGAGCCACCTCCGGATACGGTGCCGTCCCCCGCGTAGGAACGCGGAAGTCGCAAGTCTAAACAGCGAAGGTCGTCGAAGGTCGTCGCTGCAGTCACAAGTCTCAAGTGATGAGAGTCGCAATTCTTGCGCGGTTATCGCCTCCCCTCGGGACTATTGACTCTCACTTCTTGCAACCTGAGACTCCTCGCCATCACATTTGCTTGCCTAACTCATAGAGCTGCTCGGCATCCAGGACGCGATCGTTGGCGTCGAATAGGCCCGTGACGGCAGCGGTGTGTATCTTCATCTTCGTGCCGCCCACGCCGATGGCACCGTAGGTCAGCGTACAATCGCGATGCTCGCCCTTGTCCGTAACCTGGACACCTTCGATGCCCAAGGGGGGCACGGCGTTCAGGTCGATCGCTAATTTAAGTGACGATGAGCCGGTCCACACAGACTGCGGCAGTAGCTGCACGCCTGCGGCGCCCGCGGCGATCACCAGTTCAGTGTCTGCCAGGGCCCGTCGCAGCTGGCTCTCATCGGCGACCTCACAGGCGTTCACACGCCGGTCGCCCAGTGCCGCATTGATCGCCTCAGAGGTGGCATCCGCCCGTTGCCGTGACCGGCTTGCCAAAGCCACGATCGCCCCCTCGCGTGCCAGCAGCCTCGCCGCACGCTGGCCGACGGGGCCGGTTCCGGCGAGCACCACCACCTTCAGGCCGTCCAGATTCAGGTGCCGCCTCGCCGCCAGAACGGCCGCCACCGCCGTCGTGTTGGCGCCGTTGGCATCGAGCATCACCGAGACACGCAGTGGCCCCAGGAAGGATCCGGTCACACGCTGAAGCATCGCCTCACCGGTGGCAACATCCGAGCCGCCGATGAATATCGCCGTGTGCCGCAGATCCTTGGCGCCGCGTGTGAAGATCGCCCCGTGCACGAGCGCCTGCACTTGGTCGACCGTGACGCCGCCGTAGGCAAACAGATGGTGGACGCCGGCATCGACGGCGACGACCTGATCAAAGACGCTGGGCTGCGGGTCGCTGTCGAGCAGAATGAGGATTCTGTCTCTGGATGCAGATGCCTTACGCTGCGCCGGCAAGTACAGACTCCACTAGGTGGGAAGAACGACCCGGAGCGAGTGCAGCGACGAAGCGACTGAGCGACGAAGGGTCGTGAAACGCCCCCGTAGTCGTCACTCGTGCTTCCCTGCGTCGCTTCGTCGCTGCACTCTCGCTCTGCGGGGCGTCACGATCCGCAGCCGACCGGGCTCATGTCCGCCGGATCGCATCGTGCAACTGCTCGATCCATTCGGTGACCGGTTCCGGCTCCATCGCTCCCGGCAGGTCGACGACGGCGTTGTCGGCGATCATCTTGTCCACCCGACCCGACGCCGTGACCACCGTCGAGTGGCTACGGCGGTCGAGCTTGGCCGCGATCTCAGGGAAACTCATCGACGTCATCCGGCGTGCGAGGTGGATCAACAGTGAGCGGGCAAGCACGACCTGCCGGCTTCCTCTGCTGGCGGTCAATTGGCCGCGGCTGACCCGCATCCGGACACAGACGACTTTTTCGATGTTCTCGAAGCGGACCACCTTGCGGGCGGTGTCGAACTCGCCATGAAGCAATCGGTTGAGCAGGGCGTGGCCGATCTGATTGTCGCTGCACGAACCGTTGCGGTGCCGTTCAGCGAGGCTGGCCAGGGCGTGAAGCTTGGTCAGCGTGCCTTCAATCTCGCGAACCGAACCGCGACAATGCTGTCCCAGCGTCTCGATCACACCGTCCAGCAGTGACAGCCCGCGGCCCGCGGCCAGCGCACGGATGACGCGCATTCGCGTCTCGGTGTCGGGCGTGCGAACCTCGACGACCATGCCGCGCATGCAGCGACTGATCAGCTGCTCACTGAATTGCCTGATCAATTGCGGATGGTTGTCGCTTGCGAGTGCGAGCTTGGCCCCGCTGAGCTGAATCGCGTCAAAGCTGTGAAGGAATTCCTGCTGCGTGGCCTGCTTGTTGGCCAGAAAGTGAACGTCGTCCACGGCCAGAAGTTCCAGCTGGCGGATCCGGCGTCGGAAAGCATCGATGCGGTTCGTCCGGATCGCGGTAAGAAACTCGTTGGTGAACTGCTCGGCCGTGGTGTAAAGCACCGCACCGCCGGGATGACGTTCATGCGCCCTGCGGCAGAGACCCTGCAAGAGGTGCGTCTTGCCCAGGCCGCACCCGCCGTGGATGAACAGCGGATTGGGAGCGGCGGCGCTTTCGTCCTCAACAAGACGCACGGCCGCGGAGTAGCCCAGCTCGTTGCTGGGCCCGACGATGAACGATTCGAGGCGATGCCGAAGGTTCTGCTTCGCCGTTCGCGGTGCCGCGAGGTCCGCGGCAGACTGGGCGACGGCCCGCTTTGCCGTTGATCCGGCGGCACGATCGAGGCGTCTGGCCTCGGGGCTGGCCTCGGGTCTAGCGTCGCGTCCAGGGTAACGTTCGGCCCGCCGCTGAACCACCCGTCCAATATCTGTTGCGACTTCCTGCCCAATCTCCTGTCCAATGTACCGGCAAGTGTCGTCCTGTTCCGCACGGCCGTTCTGGACGCGATCGTGCTTGAACCGCTCTGGATCCACGCGAACGGCCAAGTCGACTTCGCCACCACCTTCGCCACGGGCAGCGTCCCGCAGGGCGCCGCGAAAGTTCCGGCGGATCCAATCGGCGATGAACTGGTTGGGCACCGCCACTTCCAGTCGAGGCGGCTCGGCGCAATAGTCCAGACAGGCTGAACGATCAAACCACATGCTGTAGCGGCGTTTTCCGAGAAGCTCGACGAGGCGATCCGAAATCCGCGTGCAGGGAGACTGACTGGAAGCAACCGTAGTCACGAGTGAGTCCTTCCGCTACGGCGACCTCAGATCTCACGCAGCCGTGAGGTAGCCGTGAGGTAGCCGTGGGGTAGCCGTGAGGCCGAAACTTCGATTGTCGAGCGCAGGGCATCGAGCCTGACGCCACGGTTGAGTTGGCTCCATCCGACGAGGCTGAACGCAGCGGTGTCAACACCGCAACCCAGAAATATTTCTCAATACCCCGGATCACATCCGAACAGGCTCTGAATGACCCCGGAGAACCCTCTGTTTTCCGGCGACCGATT
>CAUZBA010000183.1:0-6647 GCA_963577635.1 Phycisphaerae bacterium | reverse complement strand
TGAGAGAGGGGTCAGGGGAGGGTGTCGCCGCGAAAGAATCGTTACCCGTCGAGATGATTATGGCACATGAATCAACGGAATCCTGAGTCATGGAAGTGCGCAAAATTTGCCAACCGGCACGCTTCCCTCCCCCAGCCCCCCCTCACAGCATTGGTATCTACACATCTGAATGCGGCGGTGAAAACGGCGAGAAACAGAGAAAAAGGGGACGTAGCTCTTTTGTGCGAAGCACCCGTAGGGCCGTTCCGGCAACGGAACTGCGTCCCCTTTTTCGGCCATGTCCTGCCTTGACGCTGCCCATGCTGGGTACCAGCCAAAGATGTGTAGATACCAATGCCCTCACAGGGAGGGAGTTTGGCGCGTCCAGTTGAAATGTAATGTCTGGTAACGGCGCGGCTCCGGGTTGTTTCGCTCACGAAGTAGTTGAGTAGAATTGGATTCATACACGCTGGGACGAACGCGCTGCAGGGATGGCCGAGTCTGTCCCACCTGACAAAAGGAACTCCGAGTTGTCCACGACCCAGAAGGCGTCCGATGCCACCACCGTGACGCAGGCCGATATCGCGAGCGGGCTGCTGGAATTGGGTCTGGCCGCGGGCGACACCGTGCTGGTCCATTCGTCGATGAAGTCGTTCGGCCGCGTCGAGGGCGGGCCCGAGGCCGTCATCGAAGCCCTGCTGGAGGTTCTCGGACCGCGCGGCTGCCTGGTGATGTCCACGTTGACCATCGGGGTCAAGGAGTCCCCGGTCGTCTTTGACGTGCGCAAGACGTCATCCGTCGCCGGCCTGGTGACCAACGTCTTCCGCAATCGGCCGAACGCGTTCCGCAGCCACCACCCGGTGTCGTCGGCCGCCGCGGAGGGCTGGGGGGCCGAAGTGATCGCGCGCTACCACAGTGAAACGCCGTGCGGCCTGATGTCGCCCATCGGCCAGGTTTACCTGCGCGGCGGCTGGTGCCTCTTCATGGGAGCACCGTGGGCGAGCAACACGATGTTCCACGTCGCCGAGGAACTGGTCATGCCGACCTACTTGAACCTGGCCGAGTTCCGCAACGCCAGGCTGATCGACGAACAGGGCGCCGAGCACACAGTCTCGTTCAAGCGCTACAACTGTTATCAGGGCGGTGTGATCCGCGACCTCGAGGCCATGGGGCCGCGTTACGAAGAAGCCGGCGCCGTGCGGCACGTGCGCATCGGAAACAGCGATTGCCGCATGATCCGCGCCCTGGACGTCGTGGACATCACCTCCACGCTGCTGCACGATCACCCCGAGCAGATCTTCAAGTACGAGGCCGATTAACCCGCACGTCTCTGGCGTTTCTTCCAGCGCGGCGCAGCATGGTCATTCCACGTAACCCAATGCGCGCAGCCGCCCGATCGTCTCTGTATCCAGTTTCAGATCAATCCGCATCGGTCCGCTGTACGCGTCGGCAACCCAGGGTTTGGACCATTCCGTGAGCGTCTGCCGCAGGCGGGCGGCGACATCGGACTGCTGCGCGACCAGGTTCTTCAACTCGCCGGGATCGTTCGACAGGTCGTACAGTTCGTACTCCGTGTCGTTCATGAAGTATCGATCAAGGGAATTGGGGATGTGGATCAGTTTCCAGTTCTGTTCGCGCACACTGATCGTGTAATCGGGCATGTAACCCGACTCGGTGTAGACGAAGCGCGGCCCGGGTCCGCCTCGCATCAGGCCCAGAAGCGATTTCGCTTCCATCGCCTGCGGCGGTCGGATCCCGACCATCTCCAGCAACGTCGGCGCCACCGCAAATGCGGGGACGGGCACTTTCACGCGCGCCGGTACCAGATCGCCGACTGGCCGAATCATCATGGGCACCAGGACGCAATCGTCATACGGGAAACGCCCGTGTTCGACGTAGTAGTTGTGCTCACCGAATGCCTCGCCGTGATCACCGACCACGGCGATGATCGTGTTTCCCAGCAACCCCTGCTTCCGGGCCGTTCGAATCAATCGACCGATCTGTGCATCGGCGGCGTGAATGCCGGCGTCATAGCGGGCAACGTAATAATCCAGCTCGTACGGCCGTCCTTCGAGTACGGCCGCGGGTTGGATGCCACCGATGTTTCGGCGCACGACTTCCATGTCGAGAGGCCTGCTACCCAGGTTCGCCAGGTTCGCGGCCGGTATCTTCATCGGCACGTCCATGTTGCATTTCACCGGACGGCTCGCGTCGTAGTATTCGTCATCCACGTACATGTCGGGCGGGCCGCCGCCTCCGTTGTACGGGTAGTGCGCGTTGTTGTAGTGAACCCAGGCGAAAAACGGCTTTTCGCGACGCCTGGCCAGCCAGCCCAACGCCGTTTTTGTCGCATTGCCGAAAGGATTCGCATCCAGGAATGTCTCGACGGCCGTCTTGAAACCCTGGAGAACGTTCGTCTTCTCATTCAGCGCTGAGGTCGAGACGAACGCCGCAGTGTCGTAGCCCGCGGCCGCCATCATCTCGGCCAGGGCTTCATGAGAATCATCCAGGGCCTGCCCTGTTGTAAAACGCATGACCCCGTTGCTGTGCCCGAACTTGCCTGTCATGATTGATGCGAACGCCGGAACCGTTTTGGGCCATTGGGAAGCGGCGTGATCGAAGACAATCGACTCAGTCGCCAGTGCTCTCAAGAAAGGCGTCGTGTCACGCCGGTAGCCGTACGCGCTCATGTGGTCCGGACGAACCGAGCACAAAGTGATCAGTAAGACGTTCGGTCGTGTGGAGACGTCCGCAGTTCCGCATCCGTGCAGGTGAATCAGCGATGCGGTCGCGGCGATCAGCGTCAAGACAATGACCAGGAAATGGCCGCGGGCGCCTCTGGACAACCCGGCACGTCGATGGGGATCGTGCGTCACACCGGTTCGACGACGTAGGCGATTCATGGCTGCATCGTCATCCCGGATGGGCGGATGGAGCCGGGCCGGGTCCCACCTCAACCTCTGCGTGGCGGTGGTCACGAGGCCATCGCCACCGAATGCAACTCATCTTAGTTGCCGGGGAATTCGGGTCAACGGTCCGGGAGCGCCGCGACCCCTGCATTTGTCGCGCGGCCAAAGCACTATTGGACAATCGCGAAACCACTGAATACGATCTTCTGAAGCACGATTTCGACGAATCTGCGTCACATTCAAGAGAATCTCCGATGCACCCGACAACCCGTCGCGCGTTTACGCTCGTCGAATTGCTGGTCATCATCACCACGCTTGCGGTGCTGATCGCGATGCTGCTGCCCGCGCTGACGCAGGCCCGTGAATCGGCGTGGAGCGTTATCTGCAAGTCGAACCTGAAGCAGATGGTGATGGCCGCGATCCTCTACACCACCGACAACGAGCAGTCGTTGCCGCCGAGCGTCGACACAAAAGGCAAGTCCTGGGCGGGCTACCTGCTGCCCTGGCTCGAAAACGAAAATGTCTACGAGTGCGGGAGCAATCTGGGCGGGTATACCGGCAACAACATGTACGAGGCCAACGGTTATTTCCTGGGATTCGCGGATCTCACCCTGCCGGGCGTGACGCCCACCACCATGCGCGAGATCAGGACACCGGCCAGATGGATGATGATGGGCGAGAACACCGAAGACTGGGAGCGGGCGAATCGCGGCGAGCCACCGGGCACGCACCCCACCACCGGAAACGCAGGCCTCCTCACCGGGGGCTACTCCATGTGCTCCTTCTACTTCCGGTCTGCCATTAACCCCGGCGAGATCCACAATGGCGGTCGCCATTTTCGAGGCGGCGGCAGGCAGTGGGCCGGCATCAATCCCTCGCACGACCCCTGGGGTTTCGAAAACATCTCCTTCGGCGACGGTCACGTTCAGGCCGAGAGCATGGAGAGCCTGGTCCGGATGGCGGTGCCGAACCTGGGGTTCTACGAGTTTCCCTTTCGCGGAGCCACTCCGCAGGGCTGGGTTCCGCCTTTCAGAGGCCCGCAGCCCGGCGCCGAGTGGTGGCGGCATCCTGACTGGTAATCGTTCGATCGTCTGCGATCGCGGCGAGCGATTCGCATCTCACCGCGGCGGCCAGTCGTCAGGAGGCCGCCAGCGCACCAGTTCGCCCGTGCACTTCTCGTTGTGGTGAGGCGGATCCCCCATGATGTAGTGCGTGTAGTAGCCTGTCAGAATTGAACCATCCTGTAGCTGAATCGACCGCGGGTGGCCGCAATAGTAGGACCAGCTGAACCAGGCGAGCATCAGCGGGTGCTCGACGTCGAAAGTCTCTCCGCCGTCGCGGCTGCCGACCGCCTGGACGCCGAAGGGAAACTGCCTGTGGCCGATCAGCAGGACGACGCGACCGTCGCGCAATTCAAGCGGGTAAGTCGCGGCCTGGAGCACACCGAGGCGCGTGGGAATCGGGTCCGTCCAGGTTCGGCCATGATCATCCGACCAGAACACCGCCGGCGAATCGCCCGGCTCTCCGACAAGCGGCGCGTCACGCCCGCCGGGCACGACGTCCTCGAGGCCGTTGCGCTTGATGAACGCGGCGCTGCAGCGCGCGATGCCCAGGATGCGCCCCGACGAAAGAAGGTCGTAGTTGATTTCGTCGGCATCGGTGTGCGTGGGCACGCGCGTCGGATCGCCCCAACTTCGGCCACCGTCGGTGGAACGGATCACGTATGCCGTCCATTTGTATTCGTTCGGTATCCGCCGCGCCAGGTGCATCAGGAGCGTTCCGTCGGCAAGCTCGACACAGCCGCTTACTTCACCGAGCACCAGCGGTCCTTCGCCGGGAATGATGTCAGAGGGCAGCTGGGTCTGAGACCAGCTGTGGCCGGCGTCGATTGAGCGGCTCACATAATCTCTGCCGTGGGCCAGGACCAACGTCCCGTCGCGAAGCAACCGCAGACCACTCGTGCGACCCTGCATGTCCGGAAAGATTTTCGGCTTGCCGAAGGTGGCGCCGTTGTCCGTGGACCATTGGACCGTCACGCACGTCTGCTTAGTATTCACGTTGCGCGGGTCGGCAAAACCCGCAACGACGATCATGCCGTCGGCAAGCTGCACCGCCTGGGGCTTGCCCGCAAGATCGAGCCGGGTGCGCACCGCGGGATGACCGCGCACCTGCATGATCTGATGCATGTCCAGGCTGTTGAAACCCGTATTCTGTTCAGGCTTTCCCGGATTCTGATAGACCGGGGCGCTCATCGCGGCGTGGCGCATGGCATCAGCCGGCACCGTGTCCGACGTTGACAGGCGACGACCCCGCATCGCGCACGACATACTGAGGATCGCGCACGAGATGATCGAGACGCGTGCGAGCAAGCGACCCGGATCCCGGTTCATCGTGCCCCGGTCCCCGCGTGATCCTCCTGCCGGACCCCCGCGCAACCGTCGATCAGGTCGATCAAGCGGTGAACGTCGGCGTCGTCGATGGTGACCAGGTCGTTCTCCATGGGCGACCGTGCCCTGCCGACGTCGATGCCGTACTTGATCTGCATCGCTCGCCGCATGAACGGCTGGAAGCGGGCCGGACGATCGAAGATGGCCCACTCGGACAGGTCGCTGAAGGTCGTCGTGAATCGCTGCGCCAGATCGATATTGCCGGCCTCGAACTCGTTGCGCACCTTTTTGAGGGCCGGGCCGAACACGTTCATCCAGGTTCCGATGGAGCCGTTGGCTCCGGAGATTGACGCCTGGCACATGGTCTCGTCGAAGCCGCTGAAAATGATGAGCCGGTCGTCGAGGTGCTTGCGCATGAGCGTGATCGTGTGCAGCTTCGGGTCCGTGATCTTCATGCCGGCGGCGTTCGGGATCTCCTCCACGCGGCGGGCGTATTCCTTGATCGGCGGCGCGGCCAAGCCGAGGAAGGCGGCGTGATAGAGATAGAACGGCCGGTCGGTCGCCGAAGCGACGCGACGGTAGTGCTCGAACGTCAGTTCGACGTCCGCAGCCCAATAGATCGGCGGAACCGAGGAGATCCCGTCGGCGCCGCAGTCCGCGGCGTGGCGAGCCAGGTCGATGGCGTCATCGGTGGACACGGCCCCGACGTGGATCACCACCGGAAGCCGCCCGGCGTTGGTCTTAATGATCCGCTCGGCAATTTTCTTGCGCGTCTCCACACTCAGCGCCGGGCCCTGACCCGTGGACCCAAGGACATACAGCCCGTCGAGCTGCTGCTCGATAAACAGCTCGACAAGCTTGTCCTGCATTTGTGAATTCAGTTCGCCGTCTTCATTGAGGGCCGTGCAGACTGCCGGCCAGACGCCACCTGTGATCTCTGCCATGAATCGCTCCCTTGTGTAGGCCGGAATGACGCAAAGGGCGTCATCATAGCGACTATCAGGCTTCTGGCGAGAATCGTAGTATAGCCCGAGTTTCTCACGAGTTTTTCCCGGTGGGGGGTGAAACTCGTAGGAAATGCGGGCTAGGATCGGCGTCGGGGTTCGGGCATCAGGGTTCAGGCCGTGAGGACGAGCGGTATGCTATTGGGACGTTGTTTGTAGGGTTACGATCGCAGAAGGGAGTCGGTTCGTTTCCGGCCGGTATTCGAGAGCGTTTCACCTATGAGTCTCTGCCTAGTTTGTGACAGCCCCGTCGAAGCCTTTCTGGATTTCGGCCGGATGCCGATTGCCAACGGATTTCTGGGCGCCGATCAGTTTGCCGACGAATACTTTTTCGATCTGCGCGTTGGATTCTGCCCGGCGTGCCGGAT
>CAUZBA010000182.1:0-6655 GCA_963577635.1 Phycisphaerae bacterium | reverse complement strand
TGCTCCCACCTGAGCCACAGATGCCCCGGCTTGAAGGAGAGAAACCATGGAGAACCGCACGATGACCGGCATCTTCCCCGTCCTGCACATCCCGTACGATCCCCGCGGCAACGTGGATGATGAAGGCCTTCGCCGCGAGACGGACCTGAACGTCGATGCGGGGGTCGACGGCGTGGCGTTGGCCATGGGTAGCTCCGTGGTCAACTTGACGGAGACCGAGCGCGATTCCGTGCTCTCGGCCGTCGTGGACCAGGTGCGCGGCCGGGTGCCGGTGGTGATGAACACCGGGGCCGAAAGCACAGACGTCGCCCTGCATCTCAGCAGGAAGGCGCGAGACCTCGGCGCTGAGGCCTTGATGGTGTGGCTGCCGACGTACTTCCCCGCTGAGCTCGGAAGCCAGATCGACTACTTCCTGACCATCGCGAACAACGTGGATCTTCCGATCTTCATCCAGGACCAACCGTCATCGCCCTGCCCTCCCGCGATGATGGTGCGGTTGGCCGAAGAGCACCGGAACCTCTGCTACGCGAAAGTGGAGACGCCGCCGACACCTGACAAGGTGGCCGAGCTCGCAGAGTTGCGAACTGGCCCCTTTCCGACCATCTTCGGCGGATACGGCGGGTTCTTCACTCTGGAGGAGTTCCGGCGGGGTGCCGTGGGCACCTTCCCATGCGCGGCGATACCAGAGTTCTACGTGCGGATGTGGAAGCTGTGGCAGCAGGGTGACGAAGAGGGCACCGAAAAGGAGTTCCGCCGGTGCCAGGGCATCCTCCGGACGATGCAGTGGGTGGGTGCGGCTCGGAACGGCTCGGTGTACCGGGAGATGCTGGTGTTGAGAGGGATCGCGAAGAGCTCATTCAACCGGGGACCGTCGACGCCGCTGGACTCAGTGCACGTCGGCGAGATCGAGCGCGAGATGGAGCGCGCCGGGCTGGTTGGAGGTTAGGCCGTCCTATGGAATTACTCTCCCTCAGGGAGAGGGTCTGGGTGAGGGTGAAACCCTCTCCAGGGCCTAATCGAATCGGCATGTATTTCAGATTGAAATCGTCGTCCGCCTTGGAACGGTCTTCAACCCGCAGTGCGATGTAGTGGTGCCTGGCCTTCTCCTCGTCACCTTCAGCCAAGGCCACGGCCTTGGCCCAGCGGGCCGGGTCCTGCGTTCCGCTATCCACTTCCTGCGTGGCGTCGAGATAGATTTGTTCGTCGTTCATGGGTGACAATGAGGTTTCAGGATAAGGAGTGAAATAAATCCACCGATTATGGATTGGCGAGTAGTTTGTCGAATTGCTGTCTGTGGCTTCGGAACGGTTATTCCTTAGCGATGGCTTGCATGATTTCGCGTGATCGTCTCTGACCTTCTACGATCTGTTCAGGGGTCTGAACTGGCGAGCTTGATGCCTGCGAGCTTCCAGCTTGATGCTGATCCGCCTCGTGAAGGCCGCGTGCAGCAAGCACCGTCGTGATGATTTACAGCCGATCCGGTCGGACTTAGCGGCCCTTCTGCGGCCGTGGCTCGCCGACAGGACGCCCGATACTGCGGTCTTCAAAGTGCCGGAGAGAACGGCCAGCATGGTCCGTGCCGATCTTCGCCATGCCAAGGCATGGTGGATACGGGAACGGCCAACCCTGCTGAACGCCACCACCGCCGATCAGATGACTTCCTGGCCTGCACTGACAGCGAGGGCCGCGTTGTGGATTTTCATGCACTGAGGGCCACGTACATCACGATGCTGGTCAAGGGCGGCGCAACGGTGAAACAGGCACAAGACTTGGCGCGGCATTCGGACCCCAAGCTCACGATGAACGTCTACACGAAGCTGGGCGTCCACGACCTCGCTGACGCACTGGACAAACTGCCGGCGACATCGACAGGCGCACAGCGCACAATCTTGCGGGCCACCGGGACCGACGACACGACCGCTGACCGCCAGGAGCACCGCCAACTAAAGTGCCAGCATCGCTCGCACGAATCAGTGCGAATCCGGATGCCGCGACACGACGAAAGAAGCGAAGCCGCGTCCGAGGCTGATGAACGTAAACCCTTGCGAATCACGAAGAAACGCGAAGCGACGCGACCCCACGCAACACGAAACGAAAAGCCACCTCGGGGATTCGAACCCCGGACCTGTGCTTTACGAAAGCACTGCTCTACCACTGAGCTAAGGTGGCGTCGCTTCACCGCTTGACCTGCCGCCACGGTATGTCCATGATACTCGTCGCCGTGAGCAGCGGCTAGGTTCTGTCTGACGGATTGGCCGTTGGCCAAAGACCGTGCGAAGCGTTCGCTGGCAAGGAGGCCGAAGCAGGCGATGTCGCAGTGCATCGGCGTTGCAGGCCGACGCCGCGAGCGGATGCTGCAGCCGGTCGATGTCGGACAGATTCGCCAGTAAAGAGCGTGAAGACGATTCTTCAATTGGAGCGCGCCATGGCATCACCGGTGGAGATTCAACAGCGCACGATCAGCGGATCGGCCGGCCCGCACCTGTTGATCACGGGCGGCGTGCATGGCGACGAGTTTGAGCCGATGGCGGCGACCCGCCGGATCATGAAAGAGGTCGATCCCAAGGCGCTGCGCGGCAAGCTGACGCTTGCGCCCGTCGTCAACGAGGCGGCCTATCGCAAGAAGCACCGCTGCGCCGAGGACGATCTGGATCTCGCCCGCAACTGCCCCGGTTCGGCCGACGGTTCGATCACGCTACGGACCGCGTTCGCCCTGAGCCGATTGATCGAGGTGGCGGATTACTTCATCGACCTGCACACGGGCGGTACGACGTTGGATATTCTGCCCATGTCCGGCTACGGCCTGCACCGGGACGCGAACGTCCTCGAGTCGCAGCGGGCCATGGGCCGGGCGTTCAACCTGCCGGTGATCTGGGGAACGTCGCCGACGCTCGACGGCCGATCAATTTCCGTGGCCCGTGACGCCAACGTTCCGGCGATCTACGCTGAGTACCGCGGCAAGGCGACCTGCGACTACGAGGGCGTCGACGCCTATGTCGACGGCTGCCTGAACGTCATGGCCGAATTGGGCATGATCGATCGTCAACAGCCGCCGTCGCGCGTCGAATACGTTGTCGAGGACGAGCGAGACGGCGCCGGACACATGCAGACCCAGAATCAGGCGCCGATCGAAGGGTTCTTTGAGCCGGCGGTGACACTCGGCCAGCGCGTCGAAGCGGCAGATCCGATCGGCACGGTCTGCGACGTGCTTGGCGACGACATGCGGACGGTTCGATCGACCCAGTCGGGAATCATGCTGATGCTCAAGTCGTTCTCCCGCGTGGATGAGGGTGAAGGCGTGGGGGTTGTCCTTGAAGTGGATCGGCCGCTGGGCGGCCCGGACGGCGGGGGATCGTCGTGAGCATCTGGCGCTGGGCGGATTATTTCGCGCAGACTCCGGCCGAGTTCCGGATGTCGATCGGCGAGGGCAACACGCCTCTGGTTCGCTCGCGCCGAATCGGCCCCGACGCCGGCCTGAAAAACCTGCACTTCAAGCTTGAGTCGTGCAACCCGACCGGCTCCTACAAAGATCGCTTCGGCGCCGCGGCGATCTCGGACATGCTTGCCCACAAGCAGACGCGTTGCGTGGGAACCTCGAGTGGCAACGCCGGTGCCGCGATGGCGGCGTTCTGCGCGATCGCCGGAATTAAGTGCGACCTGGCCATCGTCGAGACCGCGCCGATCGGCAAGCTCAAGCAGATGCTCGCGTACGGCGCCACTATTTACCTGGTTAAGGGCATGGGCCTCGATCCGGACGTGTCGATGCAGGTGACTGAGTGTCTGCGCCAGCGCGGCGAAGATCCCGACGCGAAACTCCAGATCAGCGCTTACACCTTCAGCCCGATCGGCATGGCCGGCGTGCAGACGATCTCCTACGAGTTGGCCGAGCAGGCCGCGGCCGCGAACCACCGAATAGATCACGTGTTCGTTCCGGCTGCCGGCGGCGGCCTGACGCTGGCCGTGGCCCGTGGGTTCGCCGGTCTTCACGAGCGCGGCGCGCTGGAGTCGCCGCCTGCCATCCAGTGCGTGCAGCCCGAAGGCAACGACACGATGGCCACGCCGCTGCGCGAGGGCGCCGACGAGGCGCGTCCCTGCCAGAGCACGACGAAGGTCAGCGGCCTTCAGGTCGGCAGCGTCTTCGACGGGACCGACGTGGTCCACGCCTGCCGGGCTTCCGGAGGTACGGGATACCTCGTCGGCGACGACGTCGCGTGGACGTTCCAGACGCGGATGGCGACCGAGGAGGGCATCTTCTGCGAGCCGGCCGGCGCCGTCGCGCTCGCCGGAGCGCTGCAGGCAGCCGACCGCGGCGAGATCGGTCGCGACGACCACGTCGTCTGCCTGGTCACCGGCACGGGATTCAAGGACCCCGATTCGGTCGACCGAATGATCGCCGAAAGGCCGTGCCCGATGATCGAGGTCTCGCAGCTGGCCGAACGGCTCGCGTCCTGAATCCGTCCCGCGCCGGGCGGGATTTTCCCTGCAACGAACGCCTGATATTCTTAGGACTGCGGGCAGATCGCATGATGCCCGCTTCAGACATCATGAAGCCGATTACAATGCAATCTGTGCTGGTCGTTCTTGGCGCCGCGGTCCTGCCGCTGACGGTCCTTCTGTTCGCGGTGACCTGGTGGGTTGCCGGCGGAAGGGAGCACGCGCTGTCCGAGGAGACTTCCTACGGCGGTGTTCTGGCCCTGCATGTCGTGTGCGACCTGCTCTGGGCTCTTGTGTTCGTCGTCGTCGTCTGGGTTATTTCGCGGCAGGACGAGGCGGATCAGAACGCGGGTTCTGCGGGCTGAACGAATAACCGGTTCGATATCAATAGTCAGTGAGTCAGGCCATGCGATCAGGGGCTTGTGTTCTCGTCGCCACCGTGCTGGTCGTGGCCGGCAGCGCCTGGGCGGCGCAGAAGGCGCTGCACGTACAGGTCCGCACCACCTCGCTTCGCGACCGACCCCACGCCCTTGGCACGGTGGTCGGCACGCTGCAGTACGGCGCCAAGGTGATGGTGATCGGAGAAGTAGGGCGAGGCCTGGCGGCAGGTGTCGGCGGGGGCGCTGTCGGGCTGGCTGCGTACCAGCGCCATTACCGAAAAGAAGGTGCGCCTCAAGAAGGGCAAGAAGGGCGCCAAGGTCGAGGCCAGCCGCGAGGAAGTGTCACTGGCCGGCAAAGGCTTTGACAAGGCCGCCAAGTCGCATCGCAAGAAGAACAAGAAACTGGTCGCTTCTTACGAACTGATCGACCGGATGGAGACTGAGGCGTTGTACCAGTCCAGCCCGGCCGAGATCACCGGTCGAATCGGAAATGCACCTTCATCGTTTCGCCACGTTCGAATGTGTCGAATGCGGCGGCGAACTCGTCAAGGGGCAGACAGTGGCTGACCAGCGGCTCGACCTTAATCACGCCCGATGTCATCCAGGCGATGGCCTGTTCGAACGTGTAGCAAAGGGCGAAGCTTCCGAGGATCGTCCAATCGTTTCGAAAGACGTCGTAGGGCCGAAGCGTGATCGCAGCGTCACGCGGCGCGACACCGAACTGGAGGAATCGACCGCACGGCCCGAGCATCTCCAGGCCGTGTAAAATAGCCTCCAGAACACCGGTGGCATCGACGACAACGTCGAAGCCGCGCGGCGCGATCCGGCGCAGTTGCCGCGGCAGATCAGGACCGGCCACGATCGTTTCGGTGGCGCCCAACTCACGGGCAGTCGACAACCGCGATTCCTGTTTGTCCACGGCCACGAGCATGGCAGCACCGCGATGGCGCAGCGCCTGGATCAGCAGCGCGCCCATCGGGCCGGCGCCGAATACAACCGCGTTGTCGCCGGCGGCCATGCTCAGCCTGTTCATGGCGTGCACGACGCAGGAAACCGGCTCAATGAACGCCGCCTCGGTGTCGGACATCGACTGCGGGACGCCGTAGCACGCTGCGGCGGGCACCGAGACGTATTCGGCGAATGCCCCCGAGCGATTGATCCCAATGCCCTGCCAGTTGTCGCAGTGGTTGTGGCGACGGTTGCGGCAGAAATCGCAGCGGCCGCAGTAGAGATTGGGGTCAGCGGCCACGCGCTGGCCGACGTGGAAGGCAACGACGTCGCGGCCGACCTGATGGACCTCGCCCACGAACTCGTGGCCGGGGATCAGGGGATAGGTCGACATGTATTCGTCGCGGAAGATGTGTAGATCGGTACCGCACAGCCCGGCGCGGCATGTGCGGATCACGACCTCATCGGCGGCGCAGACCGGCTCGGCGACCTCCTGGAGGCTCAGCTGCCGGGGTGCGTCAAAGACGACTGCTCTCAATCTAGGGTATCGGGTAGGGGGTCAGACGTGACGGCCGCTCGATCAGGAAGATGGCTTCCAGATCGTCCTCGAACTGTCTGGCGTCGACGTCGTCGATCCACTTCGTGCGGTTGCGCTGCTGTTCAGCCGTTCGCAGCGACGTCTTGAGGCTGGGGCTGACGTTCTTGCGCGCCGTTTTGGACGTGATCAGCTTCTTGCCGCAGCCGCTTAGAAGGGATACGGCGAGCAGCAATACACAGATACTGCTGAGCAGTCGCGATAAAGAAGCCATGGTTGTCTCCTGAGGACCCACCTGGGAACACATCGTATTATCCCTGCGCCGCGGAGCCTGTCAATTCAGTTATTCAGTTATCGG
>CAUZBA010000181.1:0-6665 GCA_963577635.1 Phycisphaerae bacterium | reverse complement strand
GTTGTCGTCATCGATTTCTGGGCCAGCTGGTGTCGTCCGTGCATCGCGTTGCTTCCCGTCATGCAGGAGATTTCCGAAAAATTCGTCGACCAACCGGTGACGTTCATCGGCGTCAACAACGATGACCATCCGACGGGCGTCGCGATGGCCAGAAGATTCCTGACGACGAAGAACATTACGATCCCGCAGGTCTGGGATACCGACTCCGCGGTGTCCACTTTATACCGAATCAACGGCATCCCCTGCACCGTTATCGTGGACCCCAACGGCGTCGTCCAGGCCATCCACTTGGGATTCGCGCCGATGGAACTTTTCACCGACGTCCAAACCCTGCTCCGCGGCGGCAGTCTTCTGGGAAAGGATGGGGTCGCCGAACAACTCGGCCGCGCCGGCGAGTGACGGCACGGCGGCAACGAACGCCGCCTCGACTCCCACCCCTGTAACGGCTGCGCGTCTCCTGCCTAACATATCGACATGGTGCCAACATCGCATCCGTACGTCTCCCGGGGCGGGCCCAAACTGGCCGCGGCACTGGATGCGTTTCAACTCGACGTGGGTGGTTTCTGTTGCGCCGACCTGGGTGCGAACGTGGGCGGTTTCACCGACTGCCTGCTGCAGCGCGGTGCGGCGAAGGTCTACGCGGTGGACATGGCGTACGGCACACTCGCGTGGGCTTTGCGTCAGGATCCTCGCGTCGTAACGCTCGAACGCACCAACGTCCTGCACGTTGAGCCCGCCGACGTCGAAGGCTCCTGCGCCTGCGACCTGGTCACCGTCGATCTGGGTTGGACGCGCCAGTCACACGCGATCCCCGCGGCCCTGAAGTGGCTGGCCGCCGGCGGCCGGATCGTCAGCCTCATCAAACCGCACTATGAAGCCGACACCGGCGCATCCAACGGCGGCGTCCTCGACGACGACGAAGCGCAGCGCGTCGCCCGGCGCGTCCTGGACGCCATGCCCGCGCTGGGGGTCACCGTCCTGGATTACATCCGCTGCCCGGTCCGCGGCGGCGGCAGCCGTAAGGGGAAGGGGAATGCCGAATTTCTGGCCTTGCTGGCGAGGGAATCGGAGTCGCAAGTCTAAGCGGAGCGCAGACCCGCCGTGGCGGGTCGCAAGTAGTGAGAGTCACAAATCCTGCGCGATTGGTCGCCTTCCGCTGGCCGATCGCTTGCGCCGGAATAGTCGGCCTCCGTAACTTGCGACTTTTGACTTCAGACTTGCGACTCAGGCGACGAACGTCGCCGCGGCGCCCTGCAGTCTGTGCAAACCTGACGCTTGTACCCATGAACTGCAACGCGTTGCGTTGCACCCACTGGCGTAGCTCGGTTGCGTTGACTGTCCCTCGATCTCAGAAGATTGGACCGACCTGTGCAAGCAAATCAATTGAGTCTTCTGAATCTGATTCGGACACATCGAGAATCCGATGAGCGTTGATCATTTCGGCGTGAACAACGCCAGTTACATTGTCGCTTCTGGCCTGGCCCGCTATCCGCGCGCGGTCGAATCCTGTGACATCGAGATATCGCGGCATCGCATGACGTCCAGTCGGGATCGCAATGACACGCTCAAGTGCCGAAGTTGTCGTATTCAGTTTCGTAACCGCTCTTGCTGACGGCGCGACTGCGGTGGCTGCGCTGGGCGCTGACCCGCCTGCAGTCACCACGCCCGGGCCGGCCGGGTCGCCCGCGGGCAGGCTCGTACCCAGATTGTTCAGCACCGTCTGCGTGTCGGGGTTCAAGGTGATGAGCCCGTCGCCGTTGTAGTCGGTAAAGACCGCGTAGCCGCTGCCGACGATGGAAGAACCGAGGCCGTTGAGGTGGGCCTGAACATCCGGGTTCAACGTGACAAAGCCGTCGCCATTGGAGTCCGCGGGCAGGACGTTGAAGCGGAACGCGAAGTCGCCACCCGCGACGTCGTCGCCCGAGGGATAGATGCTGACCGTGTCGGTCCACTCGCCGTCCAGGACACGGCCGGCCGTGTCGGTCACGGCGCCGCCCGCCGCGCCGTCGAGCCGGGTGCGCAGCTTGTTAGTGGCGACGTCCGCGGTCAGCGTCCAGACGGCCTCGAAGTCGCCGGTGGCGCCGATGCCCGTGGTCAGGCCGGTGACGTCGACGTTGACCTGCTTGTTGAAACGGATCAGGACCTGGTCGATGTTCGACCACGGCAGCGCGTCGAGCTGATCGATGCTTCCGACGGGGATCGAGTAGCCGTCAGTACCCAGGCTGAGATTCTCAAGCTCGTCGAGGAAAGGCTGCGTCCATCCGCTGCCGCGGACAAGCACTTCGGTGATCACCGGCAGGTTGTCGTTCAACCAGACGCGGTCGCCGTGAAATATGTTCGCGACGAAGGCGTCCAGGTCGCCGTCGCCGTCCAGGTCACCAACCGCCTCGCCGTAACTGTCATGATTGCCCAGTTGCTGGGCGGTGTCGGTGAAGTCGCCCGTGCCGCCCGACGGCGCGGCGCGAAACAACCACACGCGCTTCTACGACGCCTCGGCCAGCGTGTTCTCGATGCCGTCGGTCGCGATGACATGGACCGTCTCGCCCGGCTTGAAGTCGTTGTCCGGGTTGAATGTGATCGTGTCGGTGACAACGCTGATCGCATTGCCGTGCGGCGGGTTGACGATCTGGCCTGTCTGCATCGCGTGCACGACAAACGTCGTGTCCGTCACCGAGCCGCCGGTGTCGATGTTCTAGTTGTAGGTCGCCGTGATGTCCGTGCCCACCGGCGTCGTGTGGCTGTTTTCCAGCAGGTTGACACTGGTGATCACGGCCGCGGTGAACAACAGGCGCCGCTCCAGAGGCTCCATGACGATGGGCTCGGGGCACGCAGGCGTGCGGCGCGGCGCCGTTGCGCTCGCTGTGCCCGCCGGGTCTTCTTGCGTCTCCACCTCCGGATTGGCGTGCTCAAAGAACCTTCTCCATCCGGAACTGATCGGCTCCGGTGCCCTACGACCGCTGGACGCGGCCCATAGCACACGCGGCGCCAAACTCTGAAACGGGATCGGGCAAACTCATTCTCAGACGCCGCTACGGGCCGTCGTTACAGCTAATGCCATTCACGGCCATCGCGATTTTTCTCGAAAACGACTTGAAGACATGGCACGGATTATAACCGATAACTGCATTTATGTCAAGACTTTGCAGCGATTTTCCAGTGGCGCCTGGCAGGACGGAAAATCGGAAGAGCAGGGGAATGGCCCACCTGCGATTTCCTGATTTGCTGCTCTATTGCTTTCCTGCTCTTTCATACTCCATGACGACTCGGTGATACGACGTCCGGCAGGATCGCCCTGTCAGCCTTCGTCCTGATTTGGCCACCAACTTTCATGTGCATGGGGATCATCGCCGAAGCCCGCAGAAACCAGTGCATCGCGAACGTCCGTCTGTGCGAGCACGATCGCGTCGACGAGTCGCGGGATCGACCCGCCGCTCAGCTTGATCATCGCAATCCGCAGCCGGTCCAGTCCCGCCATCTGCCAACCGGCGACGTTGCGGGCGCAGTCAGACTCCAATAGCTCCCGTGCCTGAACGAGATCGTCGCCCGAGAACACGCGAACCAGTCGTGCTTCCGTTGCTTCGCTGAGCCGGACGGGCATGTGGCAAACTAACCGTGCTTCGCGCTGACCAGCCCGAGGTCTTTGTAGACTTGGGCGGCGCGTTTGGCTTTTTCCGCGACGGACAGTTCGATGCTGCGCCATATCGCGTGCGACATCGCCTCCGCCGTGGCCACCTTCGGCGCCGTGTCAGCGAGGGCCTCGAGGTGGGCCCTGGGAAGGCGCAGGACGCCGTCGGCGCCGGCGTGAATCACATCGCCGGGATGGATGGTGAGGCCACCGATCTCGGCCGGCGCGCCGGTCTTGATGAAGCGAAACGCGCAATGGTGCACGCAGCGTCCGCGCGCGTGGACCGAAAACGGAACCGCCTGCATCGCCTCTACGTCGCGAACGCGGCCATCGGTCACGATGCCGACACAGCCGACGGTGTGCAGCGCCTTGGCG
Organism: Phycisphaerae bacterium; assembly: GCA_963577635.1. Classification (GTDB taxonomy): domain Bacteria; phylum Planctomycetota; class Phycisphaerae; order Phycisphaerales; family Phycisphaeraceae; genus CAUZBA01. The sequence continues at coordinate 2,665 of CAUZBA010000181.1, read as the reverse complement.
ATCCCGTCTCCGGCAACGCATTCGTGATCCGGCCGCGAGCCGACGGGCTTGATGATCACGACGGCGGGCTCATCAGCGGCTTCGATCTGCTCGAGCAGTTCAAGGTACGGCGCACGATTCGATGCTTCGCCTTCTGGCGTGCTGCTGTCGATCTCGATGGTGTACGCAACCCCCACCGCCGGGCCCACCGCGGGCGTGACCGACTGAATGTCCCCGCTCAGGTAGCTTTCGGCGACTGAACCCCGATCGGTGTAGTCGAGCGCGTTGGCCAGCAGGGCACTGTCGAATTCCCGCAGGCGCCGCAGAAGATCGCGTATTGGTGGGCGTAGTGGTGTGGCCATTACCGGCTCTTACCTTACAGACCACCAATCATATGGACCGCGGTCAACTACTGCCACGAACCATACGAGGTCGACGCTGACCTTTCGGGAACGCCGATCATAGCAATCATCGCGACGCGACAGCCTTCGCCGGCGGTTCTGTCTCACGGGCCCTTGCTGCGGCGCTTGTGCCTCGGCGACCTCCTGTTATTGTCGCGGTGCGATGAACTGACATGTCTCTACGACGACTTTCAGCTTCGAGCGGTTTTGCCCATCGCTGTCCTGCCATCGATCGAGCTTGAGTCGCCCTTCGATCAGTAGCGGCTCGCCCTTGTGAACGTATTGCGAGATCACTTCGGCGGTCCTGCCCCAGGCTTCACCGTCGACGAAGGTCGTATCCTCCTGTTTCTGACCGTCCGCATCCGAATAGGTGCGATTGATCGCCATACCGATCTGACAGACGTTCGTACCCTGACCGACCGTGCGAAGCTCGGGGTCGCGCGTGAGGTTTCCCACGAGAATGACCCGGTTCATGTTCGGCATGTCGGCGCTCCTTTTTCGATTCCATTGTTCCGATTCGAGTGGCTTCGGATCCACGGTTCCCACCCACGATCCGGCGGTCGGAAACCCGCGGGATCGTTACCCTAACATATACCTTACATAATATCGCGGCCGACTTCCCTGTCAAGGGCGAAATTCGAACCGCAGGAAGAATTTACGGCCCGGTCCGGCCGCCGATGATCGGTGTGGGGCGCCGGATTCGGCCACAATCTCCGTACGCTACGACACTTATTGGCCGAGCCGATCATCGGCCACTTCGGTCGTCGTGGGCGGGCCGCCGCGGATGGCGCCGAAACGCTACCTTTTATCCTTCCCTACCCGCCGAACGTTGTCGGTGGAGTGCGTCGTCACGCGCCGAAGCGCAAACCCGAGATCATCGCCTTGGATCAGGAAACGCTGCTGCTGATTGCGACACACGCCGGTGCCGTCGTCGTTGGCCTGATTGCCGGCATCATCAACACGCTTGCGGGCAACGGCTCGGCAATCACGATTCCGATGCTGATGGTCCTGGGGCTCGACGCCAACTTGGCAAACGCGACGAACCGCGTCGGCGTCGTCCTGTCCACACTGGCCGGTGCGGCGACGTTCCACCGTGGCGGCCTGCTCGATACCAGGGGCATCGTCTGGTTGATCGTGCCGACCGGCCTTGGCGCTGTGGCCGGCGCGATCGTGGCCTCCGAAATGGAGACCACCGACATGAAGTACGCCATCGGCGCCGTGATGATCCTGATTCTGTTCCTCGTGATCGCTCGGCCCAGTCGCTGGATCGCCGACCACGCGGATCCGTCAACACGACACAACCGGGTGATCTCGGTGGTGATCTACTTCGTTATCGGTGTGTACGGTGGCTTCATCCAGGCCGGCGTCGGCATCCTGCTGCTGGCGAGCCTGGTTCTGCGATCCGGCTACAACCTCGTCCGGGCCAACCCGGTCAAGGTAGTCATCATCTTCACACTGACATTGCCAGCGCTGGTTGTCTTTGCCACCAACCATCTGGTTGATTGGCGGCTGGGCCTGCTCATGGCCTGCGGCCAGGTACCCGGCGCGTGGATCGGGGCACGCTTCGCGGCACACCACCCAAAGGCCAATATCTGGATCCGGCGTTTGCTGATCCTGATCCTGGTCGTCGTGATCGTCAGGATCTTCGAGCTGGACATGGCGTTGATTGAGCTGTTATCGGCGTGACGCGCCGCAGCACACGCCAAGACCGTCACAGACTAATCGGCAATGCCATATTCGACCGGGCGTCGACCGCAACGGGTTGATTCGACCAGCCACACGGTTCGATCACCACGCTTAATGGGGCGCCTATGCCTTATTCCTATTCAGGAGGAGCCGAAATGTCTCAATTGCGCAATTTCAAGTGGGCGGTGGTGATCGTCGCGCTGTTCGCGTGCACGGCCGCGGTGAACGCCAACGTGCCCGCGGTGGTCAAGTTGATCCCCGACAACGCGGTAGTGGTGGCCACGGCGCCGAGCCTCTCGTCGCTGTCGACCAAGGTCGCGATTCTGAATCAGAAACTGGCGTTGAACCAGCCCCAGCTCAATAGCGCCCTGGGCTTCGTCAAGGCGATGTCCGGACTGAACCGCGGCATCAACGACCAGGGCGGCGTCGCGCTGGTGCTCACTTCGCAGATCGAGTCCAAACGCGTTGAAGGCGAAACTTTTGAAAATCTCAGGTACACGTTTTTGCGCCGACCGAGTTTTGCAGCGTCCTGCTAGAGCGTTTTCATTCATGACGTAGCGTTTTGAGCGTCGGCGAAGCAAGCCTGGCACGGAGGGCGA
>CAUZBA010000180.1:0-6681 GCA_963577635.1 Phycisphaerae bacterium | reverse complement strand
GGACGCCCGGAGGATGAGTCTTGGAGGAGACCCCGGACGCCCTGCCGGAGAGAGTCATGCTGCGGCCTCTGCGACAAGGTGATCGCCCGTCGACGTTGACCGCTGCGATTCGTCACCGTGCCGATAATAAACCGTTTTGAGCTGCCTGATCTTATCGCTCTTGGATGACAACTGATCTTTCAACCTTCGGCTTTCGGTCTCCTCGTTCCCGTCATCCCCGTGTCGGCGAAGGATTGCGGCGGCTGCTCTTTTCTCAAAAAGGGCTTCGACCTGTTCCTTGAGCCGTTGCCGGGCATCGAGCTTCGTCCCTGAATGGAAGGCGCGTTGTACACCGATGATTTCTCCGAGTGCATCACGATCCCGGTCTAGCTGGTTCAGGATATTCTGACGCGCTCCCTCGACCTGGGATTCCAAAACCTGAATCCTCAACTCGACTTCGACGGCGGCCTGGGTGTTCGCGTCAACGTCGCCGGAGGGTCTCGAAACGATCTCGGCCAGGGTCCCGCGGGATTCGTCTAGCTGCGCCGTTAGGTCGGCATACAAGCCTTCCAGCCTCGTGGTCTCGGCGGAGATAGGGTTGTGCCGCTGGATCTGTTCCATCGTCTCGAAGGCGGCAGGAGCGGCTGGTTCGGTGGTCTTGCGTTTCTTCATCGTTGTTTCCTCTCCCACCTTTTGGTCGGCTGGTTCGGTCCCTCACGCATCCTTCGGAGATTCTCAGATCTTTGGACGGCACGAATCTTTTCAGGATCGAAGATCGTGGCGTCGACGACCCCGTTTCCGGTGTCGATCTGGATGTGCTCAAACGTCGGTTCCTCGCCTCGTCCTGGCGCGGTGGCGGGCTTTTTGGCCGTGGTCCCGACCTTGGGTTGGGTCGCCGTGGTCGACGCCCTGGTCGGGGCTGGAGCCGTGGCGACGGGAGGGCCACTGCGGACGCGGAGTTCTACGTTTTCCGATTTGAGGCGAGATAGTTCGCCTTCAAGTCGTCGGAGTTTCTTCGATAGAGTTTCTTGCATTGGTTTTCCTTTTGGTCGTTTCGAGGATGTGCTCGGATCTCACTCCGAGAGCGAGAGAAAGGAGTTGAACCTCGTATTTCGATGGCGATGCCCGGCGATGTTCAAGCCTGCGCAACCGAGCGGGAGTCAACCCGATCAGGACGGCGAACCTTTCGGCACTCATCCCGCTCAAGCTGATGCGCAGAGTGCCTAAGTCGGTTGTCGGTTTGGGCGTTGAAACGATCATCGGGCAAAGTCTGTGTTCTACTATTGCGCATTTGTGACACCGCCAGAATCGGGTTTTCGGCCAGAATGGCCTTATACCTGCGGAAAACCGTGCATTTGGCGATCTTGAGTTGTTTCGCCGTGTACGCATACGTATCACCTCGGACTCGGCAAAAATAGATTTGGACGTCCAGGGTGGAGAGCTCGACCACGGCGCGTAAAACCTCGCCGACGAGGCAGACCGTGGGGTCGTGCTCCTGGGGTCCCCAGCCGGTCCGCTCGAATTGATCGGCGGCCTGGAACATGTCGAGCACGTAGTCCCCCTGGTCGATGCGAATGGTGGAGTGCCCCGCGTTGCTCCTGTCGGTGTCGTGCATCGTGCTGGAGCCGTGGGCGAGGGTGCAGGTGGCGCAGGGCAGATCCTCGAAGCGGCGGCCCCGGTGCTTGGGCAGGAGGTTCCCGCTTTCATCGGCAATTCCGTGGGGACACTTCGTGCAACTTGCCATGGCCTGACCCTACACGATGTCCGCTGCCCAGAGAAGACACGACACACACCCCCTAAAGGGTGTGTGTGTCAGGTCTACTCAGGGCGGATCGGACTGTAGGAGTCGAGTCTGTCCCCCGCAGAGTTCACAAGCGGTGTGAAGTCTGTAAACTCTGTGAGATTGTTAGGGTTTTTATTCACTTTCGGTTTTCTCCTGTTTGGTGCGGATGTGATCCGGCATCCCGATCCAGGTGACGCCGTGAAAAAGGGGCTCTTTGTGCAGACTTAACACGCCCTTGGATGTCAGATCATCCCGCATTGCCCGGGCTCCCCTCTCAGTGAAACCGCAGGTGCGGAGTTGTTCATGGTACGTGGTCAACGGCATCGGTTCGGCCAGTACCAGATCCACCGCGGCTTGCTCGGTGGGAACGGGCCCGATGCGCTCAGACTGCCTCCTGGTCCGCAGGGCGGGGGCCTCGCCGGTGATGTGGAATGAGCCGTCCTCCCAACAGATGGACACGGCATCCTGCGGGGGATAGGCACGGGTGATGGTCTGTGCTACCAGTAGCCCGTCCTCGGCATGATCGGCCAGGTAGAAGGCGGTGTCGAAGTCCCTGGCGATGACGTTTGATCCGGCGCCGCGGTCAATTCGACAATCCTGGCATCCTCTTCGATCTGACCGGCGATCCAGGCTCCCGCCGCCTTTCCGATTTTTACGTTGTCCGCCCCGATGAAGCAGTTGAAATCCCCGCCGAGGAGGGCCCGGTCGAGCACGATGACCGGGATCCCCGCCTGATACGCCTTCTTGACGCCGTGCGCCAGGCCGAGTGCATTCATGCGGCGGAAGTTGTCCGGCGAGTTGCCGCGAAACGGCATGACGTAGTACTGTGCCGGCGCCCCGTGATAGCTGCGGGCCAGCCGAAAGGCGTCGAGCAGAAACCCGTACACCTGCGGCGAAATCTCCGGCACCTGCCACCACCAGTCCTCCGTCCACGTCATGGTCATGGCCCCGGCGCGAAACGGGCCGACCCACTGGCGCACGTCCGGCCAGACGTTCATGTGCGGACTGAAGTTCGCGCCCGTCAGCACGCGCTTGTCCGGATGCTCCGTGCGCATCTTCTCCGTGCGCTGCGCCAGCTCTTCGTACCAAAGCTCGTACAGGAAGTTCGCCGACTCGTAATACTGCTTCGGCTTATCCGGCATGGACGGCGTGATCGTGACCAGTTCCCAGCGCTCGTCCTCGCCCAACTGACGCGCCTGTTCGAGCTTGTCATCCGCAATCAGTTCGAGTGGATCAAAACCCTTGGCTTTGAGATGCTCACGAAAGCGGCGGTTCTGCTCCTCAACCGGCAAGCTCACATGCACTGATATCTCATCACCGAAGTTGCCTTCCACCGTGTCGTCGCCGTATCCGTTGTAACCCAGGCCATCCAGCAACTCCTGCTGCGCGCGCGTCTTGAACACAAACTTCGTAGGCAGCCGGCCGCGATCGGGGAACTCCTCGATGAAATCCAGTTGCCATTTCATTGCCTCTTCCAGCGTGTAGATGCGCGATGCGATCTCGGGCCGGCTGGGAATCAGCAGACCCAGCGTGGGCAGCGGCGGACCGCTGTTGTTCCAGACGCTGTGGCCGAGAATCCAGGGATAGCTGCGTTGGTCAGACGGTTGCAGATCGTCCTTGTGCACTTCGAGGCGTCGGATGATTCGCTGCCCGCGTCCGGCCGCAACTTCGGCCAGTAGATGCAGGCCCGCCCGATCCTCCTGCGTGGTGACGCCGCAGAGCACGGGGGACAGATAGGTATCCGGGCTGCGCGTGCCGCGCCGATTCATGAATCGGCCGATATCAATCCAGTTCGACTGCTCGCCGGCCGGCAGCCACTCATCCTTGCCTTCCTCACGTCCGACGTAAATCGTCATCCCGGTCCACGTGAACGGCTTGGGATGATTGGGCACGACATGTACGCGGATCTGAATGGGCGCATCGTCGGAGCGCAGATTCGCAAAGCGAATAAAGATCTTGCCTTCTCCGACCACAACCTGCGCAGCCAATGGCGCGGCCGCACACAGAACTGCCGCCAGTACCACCCAGATGTGCCTGAACATAATGGTTCCTCGGCCGCGAGCAGTGTTGACGGTCTATTCGATTTCAAGCACCACGACCTCGCCGTAGTCGATGGCGGGGACGGTCACGCGATTGTCCTGGACCTTCAGATTCTGGCCGGCGACGACGGTTTTGGCGCCTCTGAGTCGGCCCTCGTTAAGCGTGATCGTGATGTTCGCAATCGGCGCCATTTGGCCAAGCGACAGGCCGGTCATGTTCACCAGATGAACGTTGATGCGGTTCGGTCGTCGCCAGTAAGCAGTTGTCTCGACGATGGGCGCCGCGTCAATGACGATCGGCGGCTCGGCCACGTAACGCTCGACGGCCGCGACCATGTCGGCCAGCGGCGGCAGGCGATGCTTCATGTAACCGAGCCCGAGATCATACGCTGAATACATCACGGCGCCTTTGCCCACGCGGCGCATCATGATCGCCGGCCGGCCGGAGTCGTAATCCTCCGGGCGCATCATGAGCACGCCGTTCAGCTTCTCACGTGATGCGAACGTGAAGAGCGTCTCCAACTCCGCGCCGTCGCGAACCTTGATCTGTGTGGACGGTGATTCAAAGCCCACCACGCGTCCGAGTTGCTCCTGCATCGCGGGCAACTGCGGCACCGCCACCTGCGTCCCGTAGCCGCTGCTGACGTGGTCGACGCCGAACAGGTCCGCCAGGGCGAAGTTGTCGCGCTTCTGACCCCATTCATCGTGCAGCGACGTGTCCAGCGTCGCCAGCAGTACGCCGCCTTCGCGCACATACTGACGAATCGCGTCGCATTGAGCGTCAGAAAGGCACTGCACGTTCGGCAGGATCAGCAGCGGATACGGCGACAAGCGCTCGACCGTCAGGGAGTCGTCAAAGATCACATCGGTCAGCAGATTCGCATTGTTCTGAACCTCGTTGAAACCCTCGACGGACAACCAGAACTGGTTTGGATCGCGTCGGTAGTCGCGCGTCTGCTGAGAGACGAGCAGGGCGGCGTACTTGACCGATTCACCGCCGACGTAATCGCGACGCTTGCGCAGCTCGGTGAAAACTTTCGTCACGCCGTCCTTCCACGCCCGTATGTCCACGTGAAAGCCGCCGATCGACGGGTAGGTGCCGTGCGCCAGCGCCCGCAGCGCCTTGGCCATGGTGCGATCCGGGTTGAAGTACGGCATCTCGCCCCACGCCACGCTCGGGAAATGCCACTGCGACCAGTACCACTGCTCGGCCCGCGGCGACAGGGCCCTGCCGATCCGGCCGAGCAGAGACGTCTCATCGTGAATCGACGGATACCAGCTCTGATCGCTCACATCGCGCAGGGGCAAACCAAGGTGCCAGTCCACATTGTGCATGTTGTAGATCATGGCGACGGCAGCGTGCGGCTTCTGCTTCTGCGCCGCGGTGGTCACGGCCTCAAAGAACTCGACCGTGGTGTCGTACCGCCACTTGACCCACTCGCGAAAGGCCTGCGAGCTCCAGTCCTCCTTCTGCGGCGGGTCGTAGCCGGTCTTGGCCTTGAAGTCGGCGGCGGCTTCGGGGCCGATGTCACCGGCAGGCCAGGGCCAACCCACACGCTGGGCGAACGGCGTGCCGTCGTGATGAAACCCGTCAATATCCGTCAGCGCGATGGCCTCGGCGTGCATGCCGCTCGACCAGGCGCGGAAGCCGGCGCTGGCAAAGCTCATCCAGCGCAGGCTCGGCTGCCACGTACGGTCCCCGTAGGCGATCGGATGAATCATCCAGTTCTTCATCTCGCCTTTGATATCCAGCACTTCCGGCTCGCTCAGCTGCATGCTGCCCTGCACCCAGATGCCGCGCTCGTGCGCCTGCTTGATGATGCGCAGCATCGCGTCGGTAGGAGCATCGGGATCGTGCTGGGCGAGCTTCGACTTGTAGAACATGCCCTTCATCGACTTGATGTGGTGCACCTGCCAGAGATCGGTGCCCATGTCGGCGACGACGTCGGCAATCTGCTCCGGTGTCATCGCGTACAAGGTTTCAACCGGCGCGTCTCGGGTTCCCTTCACCATCGGCGTGCCGAAATAGAATCGGCAAACGCGCTTCTCCAGTGGCGTGGACATGGTCAGCTTTCCGTCTTCGGTTGCGGCGCGCACGGTAACAGGTGCACACAGGATCATCGCGGCCAGCAGAATACGGGTGCAGTCGTTCATGATTGTCCCTCTCGTACAGGTTGAATTGATAGGAAATCGCTTTTCGGGAGGCATGAGCACTCGCCCCTTGCACTCGCCCCTTGAGACCCCGCCAGAAGCATCCTTTTCGTGTGCGGAGCGTGTCAGATCGGGGGCGAAAGCGCAAGAACAACGTCACGGCCCCCTCTGGCCGGGCTGGGGCGCGCCCCAGCCCGGCCAGAGGGGTTTTCCTTGTACTTTTTCGGCTGAGAAAGGCCAGACCGCCCCGGCCACGAACATTCAGCTGTTCGCATAGGTCAGAACCGGTTCGGTGTCGTAGTCAGGGAAGGGATCGTCAAGCCACGGCTCGATGGTGCACTCGGAAGGAGGATCTGTTCCGGTGTGAACACGGATGCCTTGTTCCCACAGGCTCAGGTGGCGGAGGATGCGTTCGACCACCTTACGCTCGTCGATGAGGGCCACGATGCGCATTTCGCGGGAGCATATCGAGCACAAGAGCGGGTCGGCTTCCCACACCTTCTTGATGAGTTCGCGCCACTTGGCCGAGGGTATGCGGCGAGGCTTGTGTTCGGAGACGTCGATGATGTGCACGGCCTGGCCCGTGGCCTTGGCCTCTTCGGCGGCCTGCTTGTCGCGCTGGCCTCGCATCTTGTTCGAGTACCAGCCGTAGTAACGCACAAGCTGGAAGCTCTTGTCCGGGATGTGCTGGGTGATGGCGGCGATGAAGCCGCACGGGGTGAAGACCTC
>CAUZBA010000179.1:0-6694 GCA_963577635.1 Phycisphaerae bacterium | reverse complement strand
GACGTGATCAGCGAGGGCGACTGGATTGAAGCCGGCCGCACCGTGCGCGTCACGGAAGTGCATGGGAACAGGATCGTCGTCGAAAGGGTGAATTGAGGAGCGACGGACCGACGAAGCGACGGAGGGTCGTGGCAGTTAATTCCCGTGCTACTGCGGGCAGATGCACTTACGGGCCAATCACGTCGACCAAAGTTCGAAGTTCAGCGATTCACATTCGAATTCAGCAGCGGTTGACTAACGGGAGATATCGTTCCACTGGGCGTGTTCTTGGAGCACCCCAATGCGTTCGGTTCAGCATTCTTGGTAAGAAACCATGTCGCAGCTGACGGCGAATCAACTGATTTTGTCGTTGCCAGCGCTAGCTCGTTTGTTAGGTTGGGCGGCAAGATTATGTTCGTGAACGTTTACAGCGACTACGAGAATCAAGCGGATCTTGATTGGGCCGATTTCCCTCGGCATCAAAGGGGAGCTTGATCCCGACCAAGGAGTGCCCGGGTTGATGGGTCTTCTCCTCCAGGGCGTTCACATCCACATCGTTGGATTAACATAGAGGCTGGCACAACTCGTGGGACAGGTCACTGTCGTCTCCAGATGGATCTGGGGGTGAGGGGTTAGTTATTCCCGGAGGGTACTGTGCCAGCAGGCGGAAAATATTGAGAAAAATCTTTGACCATATCGCGAAAGGCTTTACGGGTTGACCCATCTTGGTTGATACCTAGGACGCTACTTTTATATTCGCCAATAGCAGACCACACTACCACGCCCTCGCCTGTTTCTGCGACACGCATCGTGAAATCGAAGACCCCATCCCACCAAGACCCTTCCGTGCCAACTGGTTCAGCAGTAGCCAAGAAGGGAATAAATTGGGCCTTACTTGCTTCAAGTGCTTTTGATGAGTCATTCCCAAGATCAATGACCTGGTACCCTAATTCCATGAATGCTTGGCTGGCTGGTGTGGCGCCACCGCCTGTAACCCCCAATTTAAATATTGGTGTAATAGTGTCCTTGTAGTCTGGATTTATTGCACTCCGTAGTGAATTGCAACCAGTCAGTAAAAGTCCAGCAGTGATAGCGAGAATATGAATTTGTTTCATTATGTTGTTCCTATCAGCCTGTATTTATTATTTCGTAATACTTTTAACGTTTGCTCTAGTCAGAATGCTTCAACCATCATGCCTTCCACCAGCAGGCTCTAAAGCGGGATGCGCCAACGGCAGATTCCCAGCAGGTCATCGAGTAGGCGCGCGCCAGCGAGCCGATCGTCAGGGAGCGTAGTCGATTAGCAGTTCCATGCCGGTCACGGTGGAGACCATCGCGCCCCGCGACTCGGGGCCGGGCAGTACGTCCACGTGATTGACGCCGCGGACGATCGCGTCGGTAGGTACATCGACGCGAATCGTATCCGGATCGGCGCGTTCGACACGATCCGCGGTGAGCCGTGTGCCGTTCATCCGGAATACGACCTGTTCCTGCTCCTGCAGATCCTTGACCTTGACGATCAACGTGGCCCGTGCGTCCGCCATCTGCACTGGGTCGTCGCCGACGAGCAACTCGATCGGCCGACCGCCGACCAGCGTCACCGGAAACTGCGACGGCGGGTTCGTGTGGCCCAGGTAGTGGATGCTGGAGCCCGAGTCGGCCAGGAAGCGCTTGTCGAGCCCGGCGAGCGTCTCGGGCGTGCCGACCTGCCGCAGGCTCGGGCGGAGCTCGGGATCGTCGCGATAGAGCGGGTGGCCCTCGATCCAGCCGAAATTGAACAGGTAGACACCGTCGGCGCCGAGCGCGAAGAAGTTGGCCGCGGCCGACCGCATGGTCCGCGGGTCCTCGTAGTGGTTCTTGCACGGGTAGGCGTGGACGCCGTACCGATGGGCCATGTCGATGAACTGCCGGACCCGGTGGCCGTAGGGCATGTACCCGCCGCCCACCATCAGCATGTCCAGCAGACCTTCCTTCAGCCACTGCTCCACGTCGAGGCCGGTCCGCAGGGCGAGCCGGGGCGTGTCGGGCACGCGCGTGGTCAGCAGGTACGGGCGACCACGCGTCGCGCCGATCCGGTTCAGGTCCGATCGCACGGCGCGCACGAACTCGTTTATGTTCTCGATGTTGGCCTGCTCCTCGCCCAGCTTGAAGAACAGCGGGTGCCGGAACCAGTCCAGCTCGACCCCGTCGAAGTCCCACCGGGCCGCCGCCCATTGGATGAAGTCGCGAAAGTGCTGGCGCACCTCGGCATGGGACCAGTCGAAGCCGGACCAGTGGGCGTTCCAGAGCTCGTGGTTCGGCGCCCCCTTCTTGCCCAGTAGCAGGTCGGGGCGGGCCACCTTCAGCGGGTAGGTCGGCTTCGGATGCCACGCGTCGTGGATGTCGTTGAGGCGTACCGCGAAGAAGATCTGGATGCCCGCCGCATGGGCCGCCTCGACGTACTTGCGAATCATGCGATCGACGTGCGGTAGCACGTCGCCGTGCGCGGCCCACAGGCTCATCGCGTGCACGGGCCGGGACCGCTCCTTGGGCCTGAGCGCATCCGTGCTGGCGATGCAGAGGAAATAGGCGTCGACGTGCGTGTCGACGACCCATTTGAACCGGAAGGCCAGGAACTTCTCCAGGTCGGGGTCGTCCGCCGGCGCGCGGAAGTCGGCGTCGTCGGCGATCACCAGCCGCCATGGCTTCAGCGCGGGGCGCATCTGCTTTCCCTCCGGAGCTGAAACGCAGCCGACCAGCACCGCGCAGAGCAGCGCCCCGATGCAGTGACGACTCGAAGTTGACTTTGCAGGATCATGAAGGATCTCCCGCCAGTGTAAGCCTGGCGTTCTCGGGTCACGCATCGTGTTCTCCCTGGGCTTACATTTCCCATTTGAACTCGACCCGGCTACGCCGCTGGGTCTCAAGGTCACCAACATATCGCCCCCCCAAGAATCCAAGCCTCTCTGCGGCGACAACCGCCTGAATGCCGCCAGCTCGGGCGTCAAGGCGACGATCGGCGTGGCCGATCGGCCGGTTTGAGGGCTGGCGGGACACACCCATCGCGCCGGCCCGGACGCGTGGGTCATGCTGAGTGTTGACGCTGCCCGTCATATTGGCGCGGCCCTCGGGCAGATTGCGGCGAACCAGCGGATGCGGCGCAGAATCGCCCGATACAATCCGCGAGGGACAGCCACCTCCGCCAGTTGGAAAACCACGTACCGGGCATGGCGGACCATCTTCGCCCCGATCTTGATCAGCTTCTCCCGCAGCGTCGTCAACGTCCAATGCTTCACGCTGGCGGGCAATGCCAGGCGACGCAGGAAGTTGCCCAGATTGTACGCCAGCACGTGCAGTTGCAGACGCACCTGGTTGGCGTTGAAGCTGTGGCACGACAGGCGTGTCCAGCGCACGGCGTGCTTGCCTTCCTTGATCGACTGCTCGGCTGTACCGCGACGGTTGTAGAAAGTCACCACATTCGAAGCGCTGCCGCCGAGGTTGGTCACGATGAACCCGACACGCGGGAACAGTTCGCCCTGATGCCATTCGACCTTGGCGACCACGCGGCGCGGCCGGTCCCACGACTTGGCCTGGTACGCGAAGCTGTGATAGAACCGCTGCGGTTTGTTCGGCGGGCGGCCCACGGGGCGGGTCAGCAAGTGCGCGATCTGGCGTTCAAGCACGGCATTGGCCTTGAGCCGGATGGCGTAGCGGTAGCCCTCGGCTTCGAGCAGTTCGTACAAGTCCGGCATTGCGAACGCCGCATCGGCCCGGAAGAACCTCGGGGCATCGAGGTCGCGGTAGCGCTCGAAAACCGGGACGAGCACCGAGCACCAGTCGTCAGCGCTGGCCACGTTACCCGGACGCAGCTTCGCGTACTCGACATCGCCATCCTGGTTGAACAGGAACAGCGGGTGGTAGCACTCGCAGGTGAAGTGACCGTTGTACGCTGTGCCTTCCTGATCGCCGTAGGTCTCGCTGACCGAGCTGTCCATATCGAGGATAAGCTTGCGGATCGGCCGGCGCTGTCGGAGCAGGTCCACCCACTGCCCGGGCATGTTCATCAACGCGGCAAGGTTGTCAGGTTGGACCAGCACGTCGGTCTCGAAGCGCGACACGTGGCTGGTCGAAGCCGCCCGTCGGTCGGCAGCACGTCCACCCACCACGTGACGCATCACCGGGTCCACGCACAGTCGCTCGGCATCATTGACATCTTCGTACCCGGCCAGACGGCTGTAGATGGACTGGCGCAGTAGCGCCGTCATGCTGTGCTGGATGTTGTTGCCGATGCGCGGGTCAAGCAGTTCCAAGGCTGCCGATTCGGTCAGTCCCGCCGCTTCGTCGAGGTCACGGTAGGGGAACAGGCCCGCGTCCGAACTGACCCGCGCCCCGTGAAACGTGAGCTTGATCGCGCCGTCAAAACCGACCCGCAGGTCGTCCTTGCCTGCTTCACCCATTGGGTTCTGTCCTTGTCCGTGGGATGCCGGTGAGAATGTGCGGTATTCTACAGAGTGAACGTGTCGGGCGCTGCCAAGAAACTCACGGCCATATGGGAAATCCGGGCTAACGCGACCCTCCGTCGCTCCGTCGCTTTCTTATTGCTCGCTATCCATTCTGTAATCCAGCAACAAATCGCCGTCGATACGTTTGACCGCATGCAGGCGCAAGCCCTTTGCCTCACCAATATTTCGCGGCGCCAGGCCGCTCACCGCGGCAACGGCCCCGCTGTCCCCCACGATGCGCGGTGCCACATAGACGAGTGCCTGATCGACCAGGTTCTCCGCAAATAATCCACCGAAGAGCGCTCCGCCGCCCTCGGCCAGGACGTTCGTGGCGCCGTGCTCATCCGCGAGGTGCCTCAGAAGTGGCCGAATCGAAAGGCGCGACGGATCGTGATCAGCCTGGGGCAATTCGATGATCTGGGCGCCGCGATCCTCGAGCGCCGTCGCCCTGGCGCGCTCGGCATTCTGCCGCGTCGCGACGGTGACCGGTGGGCCGGGTTCCTGCAGCAGCTTCGCCGCCGGCGGCAGGCGCAGCTGCGGATCCACAACGACGCGCCGTGCGACCCGCCGGACGCGCACGCCGCGCGCGGTGAGCCTCGGATCGTCAGCCACCACGGTGCCGACGCCGACCAGGATCGCGTCGACGCGGGCGCGCAGGCGGTGGACACCACGGCGCGACCGCTCGTTGCTGATCCATCGGCTGTCGCCACCTGCGGCGGCGATGCGACCGTCGACGCTCTGGGCCCATTTGGCAATCAACCAGGGCAGGCCGCAGGCCGTCCGTTTCAGGTAAGGCGCGTTCAGGTGCCGGGCCTCGGATTCGCAGAGACCGACGTTCACGGATATCCCGGCGTCGCGCAGCGACTGTACGCCGCGACCTGACACACGGTCGAACGGATCCTCTATCGCGACGTGTACGGTGCCGACGCCGGCGGCCAGGAGCGCTGCGGTGCACGGTGGCGTCTTTCCGTCGTGGCAGCACGGCTCGAGCGTGACGAAAACCTCGGCGCCGGCCGGGTCGTGGCCTCGCGCATGGCAATCCGCCAGAGCTTCGATCTCGGCGTGCGCCGCGCCGAAGCGGCCGTGGCTGCCCTGTCCGATGACCCGATCGTCGCGCGCGACGATGCACCCCACCATCGGGTTGGGCTCGACGAGGCCCTCACCGGATCGGGCCAGGCGCAACGCCCGCCGCATCATCGTCGTGTCGCTCATGTAACCATCCGGCAAAGGCTCAGTGGAAACTACCGCTTCGACAAGATCATCCGCCGCCGATCCACAGGCGCCAACTCCGCACGGTTGAGCCTGGATCGAGCGGCCGCTACCATCCACGACGATACACTGACCGATATCGGATCCGCACGCCATGCAACAGGCACTATCCATCGCGATCTTCCTTGGTTTCGGTCTGGGATTCGTGCTGGTCAACCTGCTCGTGGGCAGCCTGGTGCGCCCACGCATGCCCAACGCCGAGAAGGAGGCCATATACGAGTGCGGCGAACCCACGATCGGCGACAGCTGGGTGCAGTTCGATCTTCGCTTCTATATCGTGGCGCTGTTCTACCTGGTCTTCGACGTCGAGGTCGCACTGATCTACCCGTGGGCCGTGGTGTTTCGCGAGGCCCCCGGCCCCGCTCTGGCCCTGGGAGCACCGTTCCTGGGGATCGTCGTGATCGGCTACGCGTACGAGTGGTATTCAGGGAGCCTCGACTGGGTCCGCAGCAGCGTCAACACCTCGATCAAGGGAACGGCCGACGTCGACATGGCGTCCCTGGCGCGGCGCGACCCCGAAGCGCTCGAAAGCGATGCGGGCTGAGCGAATCGCATGTCTGACCGCCTCAAGACTGTGCTGCTTTTCGGCGCGCCGGGAGTGGGCAAGGGCACCCAGGGCAAGATGCTCGGTGCGCTGCCCGGCTTCGTCCATAGCGCCACCGGGGACGTGTTTCGCCAGGTCGTCAAGAACAGCAAGCTGGGAAAGATCTTTTACGAGTACAGCTCGCGCGGTGAGCTTGTCCCCGACGACGTGACCGTCCGCATGTGGGACGAGGCGATCAGGGCACGCATCGCCGAGGGCCAGTACGATCCAGGCTCGGATCTGCTGATTCTGGACGGCATCCCTCGAACACCGGGCCAGGTCGATCTGATGAAGCGGCACATCGACGTGCTGCGGGTCGTGCATCTGACCTGCGACGACATCGAAGAGATGGTGGGGCGCCTGCGGCGTCGTGCCCTGAAGG
>CAUZBA010000178.1:0-6754 GCA_963577635.1 Phycisphaerae bacterium | reverse complement strand
CGACACTTCCTATACCGCCAAGGACGCCATGCCGAAGATCGGCGTGACCAAATCGTTCGATCCCTACGTCCTGGAAGGAAAGTCTGCCGAGATCCGCGCCGTGGAGAACTACGCCTCCTTCATCAACTCGATTCCCATCTGCTACTTTCTCAGCCCGCTGGTCTCGCTGGACAACATGGACCACGTGGCAGGAATGGTGGCCGCCGCCACGGGCTGGGACGAGCTACCCATCGAGGAGCAACTGCAGATCGGCGAGAGGAACTACAACCTGGCCCGGGCCTTCACCTGTCGAGAAACCGACGGTCCGCCCGAAGACAAGCTTCCCTGGAAGATCAGCCAGGCATTCAAGGAAGGAAAGACGAAGGGACAGTCCATCCCGGACGATCAAATGGCCGACGCGCTTCAGGTGCACTACAAGGTCCGCGGCTGGGACGAGCAGGGCGTCCCCACCAGGGAAAAACTCGCGGAGCTAGGGATTCCCGAGGTGGCCGAGGCGATCCACTGATCGGCGGCGGCGCGTTCTGCAATCCTATTCAATCAGCGCTTCGAGGCAGATCCGACCGTCGGCGGACACCGCGGGCCGGCCCGCTTCATCAGTGGCAACGGATGACACTTCATCGCCGTTTACGGTGACGCGCTGCACTTCGCCCGCGTCGAAGGGGATCGCGATCGTTCCTTCCACGCCCGTGGGCAGGTTGCATTCGATCTTGAAGCGTTGTCCATCGCGCTTCCAGGACACCGTGACGTCGCCGGCACCGGTCGGCACCGAACCGCGCGCCCAGGCCAGATTTCCCGGCCGGGGCGCGATCGTCACGCGCTGCGATCCGGGCGTATCACTGGCAACACCCAGCACGTGTCTGAGCAGGCCGGGAACCGGTCCGGCCAACAGCGCGACGGTTCTGGACATCATCATGATCCATCCGCGTCTTGCCCATATCCGTGAGCCGTAGAGGCTCCACGTCTCCGAGATGCCGTCGAGGTTCGCGGCCTTCATCCAACCGAAGCGTTCGCTGATGACTTCGAGCGCGTAGTCGGCGTGCCCGTAATTGAACAGGCCGTCGATGAGGAAGTTCATCTGAAGCGGCGTCGACATGCCGATCTGCAGTGTGGGATTCCGCAGGTGCTCGACGATCCTCGTAGCGCGATCCTTGTCAACGTACTGCCACGCCATCAGCATGTAGTTTCCGTGCTCGCTCGTGTGGTCCGCGCGTTGATCGTCGGGTGAGACGTAGTCGACGTAGGCACCCTTTTTGTCATCCCAGAACTTCTCGTTGATGGCGCTGACGGTCTGTTTGAACTGGTCGAGCCACTTGCGGGCCATCGCCTCGTCCGACGCGGCCCGGGCGATCTCGTGGGCCACTTGCAGACCGCGCGCGTAGCGGGCGTTCACAGTCAGGATCTTGCCCTTGCCGTCGCCGTCGATCTCGGCCCAATCCTGGAAGACCAGCATGGGCTGATCGCCGATTAGCCCGTCATCACCGCGAAAATGCTCGTGAAAATCCATGTGCCGCCTGACAGGCACGTACGCCTCGGCGAGCAGCTCGCGGTCGCCGAATCGCTCGTAGTGCTTCCAGAGCACGTCCATGAGTCCTTCGCCGCAGCCCTCGATGATCATGCCCTGCTCGTAGGTTCTGGCCGGCGTGTGCGTGAGATAGCCGTAGAGGGTCTGGGCACGGAGCATGCCGCGCAGGTATCGCCGCACGGCGGGGACGTCGCCGAAGGCCGCCATCGCCCCCGGGATGTTGTAAACCACGTCGTAGCCGAGCGGCGCCCTCTCCCGATTCTGGCAGCACTCGCACTGCTCATGAAGATTCAGGCGTGTCGACCGCACGCCGGCACGCCAGGCCCAGTTGACCGTCTCGTCGCTGCACTCGAATCGGCCTCTCTGCTCGGCGGGGTTCTCGACGGCAACCGCCTTGAGGTCGTGGATGGCCAACGGACGGGCAAGATTCCTGAAAGTCATCTGGACGTATCGGAAATGGCGGTAGGCGAACGATGTCCACTGTTGCCGACCTTCCCTGGCGACGTATCGGTCGGCACACGAAATACGGGAGCTGTAAATCTCGGGCTTGCCCGTTTCGAGCAGTCTCTGCCCGTACGCCATATCGATGATCGTGCCTGACGAACATTCGACATCGAACCGGACGCGGCCGTTGATGATCTCACCGATGTCCAGGATGACCGTCGCCGACCGTATGCCGCGGAAATCCGCATAGGACGTGTTGTTATCAAAGGGCAACACTTCAGTTTTCTGGCCGACGACCAGCGATTCGGGCGTGCGGACGGACGTGAACTGCGACGTCAGGATGTTCTCGAGCGCCATTCTCAAGGCGACGTTCTCGTTGCCCCACGGCTCGGTCTCGACCACCTCGCCAACGGTCGCGACCTCTGCGACGCCGATTTGTCTCCTGCTCAGGTGCGGAACGTCCCTGGGCTCCAGCAGGCACCAGGGCCACACGCGCTCGTGAACGCGTTCCGCGGCCCCGAGCATACCGCCGATCATCCCGGTGCGCACCACCACGCCGTCCCACGACGAATCATCAAGGGAAGCATCCCGCCAGTGTTCGATTTCCTTCTCGGCGTGGAACAGCTCGCTGTAAGCGGTGTCGCAGATCTTCACGACATCGCTGTGCCAGCAGTCGGCCGGACGGCTCTTCCAGGTCTTGTCGGTGGCGACGAACATCTTGCGATCCCCCGCGGACATCTCCAACTGACACAGGACACCGGGCATGCCTTCATGAATCGTGCGCCGCAGGTCCGCGTGCAGGCGCGGTTGATTGGTCCGGTCGGGCTCGGTCCGGGTGCCCTCGCCATAGTAGTAGCACAACACGGCGATGACGTTTCGGCCCGCTATCATGTGCTTTGTCACATCGTAACTGTCGTACGACTGCCATCGGGGGTCGCAGAAGATCGGGCCGTTGCCCACTTCGTGCCCGTTGATCCAGACGATGTATTGGGTGTCCGCCGTGATGTGGAGCATCGACTCGGCCGGAACACGGTCGACGTCGAAGGTCTTGCGGAACTGAACATAGCTGTTGATTCGGGGCTGGTTGTGCTCGTGCCAGATCCACACAGCGCGCCAGTCGACGTCGGCCGTGGCGAAAAGCTCTCGTGGCATGTACTGACACTCCTGTGTACGAACGACTTCAGCAACTGAACATGATAGTGAGTCCGACATGCGCCGAACGCATCCAGGCGGTTACAGAATAATTCTTGAAAGTGCCGGGACGTGCCGCCCGGCGCGGCTACGGACGTCCGCCGTTGAATTCGAAACGACGATTCGATCGCTAATTCGACTGCCCGCCCGACGGGATCTTTCGGGACGCATCGGACAGGGCCATCGATCGCGGCGAGTAATCCTTGGCGTGCACGTACAGCAGCATGATGGCCATTGAGTCCTGGTCCACACCTGACGTGTTGTTGTAGACACTGATCAACTGGTATTCGTGGCGCTTGTAAAGCGGCAGTCCCTCCTCACTCGAATAGTACTCGACCTCGGCGAGGCCGATGCCGCCGTCCTCCACCTGTCGAGTCTTGCTCTTATAGACCGTCTGGCCGGTGGTCAGATCCCTCAGCTCGAGCGACTCGGCGTAGGGGTGCAGGTGGACCATTGCGTAGTGAATCGTCGTGTCGTATGGCAGGTCCAATTGCTGCGTGACCCGCGTGTGATTCACCTCACGGCCCGGTTTCACGTACCAGAAGCCGGTGAACGTTTGCCCCGTCCCATCGTCCTCATTGTGGTGCGTGTCCACGGGGTCGCCGATGCTGCACGCCTCGCCGTGCTTGTGAGCGTCCACCAATCTGGACGGGATGCCGAAATAACCGCGCCCTCCCTCCACGAGTTTCATCCCGTGCACGGCATGGCCGACCAGGGGTTTCAGCGGTTGCTTCAGATCAAGATCACGTACGAACTCGATGCCCACACGGTGCCGCACGAGGATGGTCCTGCCCGTGATGTTGTGATTGAGCACCTGCGTGACCAGCGAGAGGGACTGATCTGAAGGAAGGGGGACGCCGCAACCCGAGGGAAACCGCACTTCGTGCTGTCCCTGAGAGATGGTAAACACACGGCCGGCAGTGAACTTCATTTTCGTCTGGATCGTCTTGTGGTATCGATCCTCGTCGACATCCAGATTGCTGTGACACATGAACTCCTGGGAGAGTTGCTCGACGCCGTCGGGCGCGGCCATCACCGCGTCGAATCCGGTCACCCAGAGCAGTTCGGGCTCCGGCGACCTCCAGAGATGGAACTCGAATCGGCTCATCGGGCCCATCATCGATTTGAAAATGCGATCGACGTGGTAAACGTTCGAGAGCAGCTGCTTGCGATAGAGGGGCGCTGCGTCTCGCTCGCCGACGACCTTGGCCGCTGCCGTCTCGGGAGCTCCGCCGACCCCCGACGCCGCCGGACGCGTTGTGGGCTGGGTGGTGGGCTGGGTCGTGGGCTCGCCCGGCGCGGTGACTGGGGATTGGCCGTCGCACGCGGCAAACACCGCCCCGATCAGAGCAACAATGATTGGGCGCGTGATGCCGCGCATGGCATCCATTCGGCTCAGTTGAACCGATTTTCGGCTCCGATCAATCGAGAGTATTGACGCCGTGTTCATCTGCTCCTGCCTGGCTCGACTGCCGAGACATCAACCTACCAGTGTACCATCCACTACCGGAATCGGGGCGTCTCAGGAGCTCACGTACACGTAGACCTCCAGCTCATCGATCGTCACGGTGCCCTCCGCCGGGCTGTCGGCCCGATGGCGCGTCACGGCCAGCTCGTTGTCGCCGTCGATGAGCATGGGGTCGTCGTCGCCGCGCGGCAGGTCGATCAGATAGAGATGAAACGGGTCCAGCTTGCGTCCTTCGTATTCGGTCTGACCGTCGGGATCGGCGACGCGCGTGATCTGCCTGGCCGCCACCGCGCGGCCATTAAGCCGGATGTGTAACGTCTCGGATTCATGGAGCCCGATCGCTTTGAATTGAACGACCGCCCGCAGCTTCGGGTCGGTTAAATCCTCGCAAACGCGGAAGGTCTGCGTGCCCGCCGGCTCGGTCGCGGTGAGGTGGATCCGCTCGTCCTTGTCGAATCCGGTGGGTGCGCCCTGATCCCACATCGTGTGGAAGAGGTAATGGCGATCCCGCTGTCTGACCTGAGCCGGGTCAGCCAGTTCGCGCAGGTAGCCGAGCGCTGCCGGCCACAGCAGGCCCGCGCCGACGTATCCGGGGCTGCGGCGCTTGTCCCAGGTGTACATGTAGTTGTAGGGCGAGATTCCCTGGGCACCGCGGGCGTAAAAGTTGTTGGCCGCGGCGCGGTAGTTGATCAGTTTCATCAGGCCGCGCTTGTTTCCCCGGCCGATGAGCGGATGGATGGCCGGGTACACATGGCAGGCCGTCCCCTCGGTCAGTGCCACGAAATCCTCGACTCGCGTGTTGATGTCGGTGTGGAAGAAATCGGACGGCACGATGTAGTCGATCAGTCCCTCCTTGACCCACGCCGCCACATCGAAGCCCAGAGCGCGGCATTCCTCCATCGTCTGCGGCACACGCACGCCCAGACGCAGCCGCCCGACACCACGCCGCGCCGCCGCGTCGTCCAGGAGCCTCCGCGCCCTGGCCGTCATCTCGGTCAGCAGTGGGGCGTTCTGCTCCGCCTCCGCCCGGCTGAACACGTGGCACCAGCGCATGTAGTCGAACTCGATCCCATCGACGTCGTAGCTGTTCAGAATCTCTTCGACGAACGCCAGCAGAGTTTCGCGCACACCTTCGTGCTTGTAGTCCAGGCCGCCGCGGAATTCCTCCAATCGCCATTGCGGGTGCTCTAACCAGAAATCCGCCTCGACCGAGTGCCCGTGACGGTCGTTCATCCGCAGGCATGCCAGGAACGCGATACCGTGATGGCGGCAATGATCCATCAGGACCCGGGCCCGATCGACGCCCGCTTCGTTCAGTTTCTGCAACCAGTCGTCCGTCCATCCCCACTTCGTCGTCTGGGCCACGTTCGATGACGGCAGGTTCGTGCGAAACTGGGCGAACACGACGTGCGAATAGGTATCCACCCCGACCCGGGCGTGCTCGTCCACGACGTCCTCGAGCAGCCGGCGCATGCCGTCCGCGTCCATTGCGACGCGATGGATGAACATGTCCTGCTCGACCGATGTGCCGTCCCAGTTGATAAGGACGTGCCGCTTCTCGTCACGCTCTGAACCCATTTTCGACTCTCCTGCAGCGGGCGCGGCGAACGCCACGGTGATCATAAGCCAACCCAGCCGCAGCGACCGCTGCGGCCACGTCGAAAAATATGAACACGGCGGCCTGCGCCGTTGCGATCGTGTCCAGCGTGGATTGAACAAACCCAACATTTCCCTATTGATTCTTGTGAAATATTGCGACGACACGCGACCTTACGCGCCCATGGGCCCTGCTGGATTCAAACCAGCGACCACCAGATTATGAGTCCGGCGCGGGGTTTCGCAATCGCTGAAAATGACAAGTCTTGCGACGCGGATTCCGCGACCCCCAGCAATAACACCAGCAACGCGGCGCAGAACGGCCTCGATCTGGATGCGCTCGCCGACGCTCTGGCCGCACTACCCGAAGCCGACCGTCCCGCCGTCGTCGCGCACGTGGCGGCCCTGGCTCGCCTGGGCCCAGCGAAACGTGCAGCGAT
This sequence comes from Phycisphaerae bacterium, assembly GCA_963577635.1. Taxonomy (GTDB): domain Bacteria; phylum Planctomycetota; class Phycisphaerae; order Phycisphaerales; family Phycisphaeraceae; genus CAUZBA01. Next base: position 93 of record CAUZBA010000178.1, on the reverse strand, counting down.
ACTGACGCTGACCGACCCCGACGAGGGCAAGGACGAGGCGTAAGACGGCGACTGTCGCCTCCTTGACGGTGATCTGATGCCGACCGAGACGGG
>CAUZBA010000177.1:0-6786 GCA_963577635.1 Phycisphaerae bacterium | reverse complement strand
GCCGAACAGCTGCGGGACGTCCGCCTGTTCTGGTTCGAGGAACCCATCCCGCAGGACGACTACGACGGTTATCTGCGGGTCATGGCCGACTGTGGCCTACCCGTCGCCGGTGGCGAAAAACGCATGCACCGGCGCGGCTGGTGGGACGTACTCGATCGCCGCGCCCTCGATATTGCCATGCCCGACGTCACCATCGTCGGTGGCATCGGTGAGCTGAGCAAAGTGGCGGGTATGGCCGCCGCCCGCGGCATCTCGACAGCGCCGCACGGGCCATTCAGCCCGATCACGACCGCCGCCAGCGTGCATGCCATGGCCGCTCATCCGGAGTTCCTGATCCTCGAATATGCCTGGGGAGAGGCTCCCTGGCGCGCCGATCTGATCCTGCCGTCCGAGACCATCGTAAATGGCCGCATTCCGTTATCGCAGCGACCGGGCCTCGGAATAGAGCTGAATCCGGACGTACTGGCGGCCCACGCACTGGAGAGTTGAGGGTGCTGCCCGACTTCCTCCACATCGGTTCGGCGAAAGCCGCCTCGACCTAGCTCTACGAGACCTGCCTGGAACACCCGGAGATCCATGTCCCGCCTCGTAATGACAACGTCAACTTCTTCCTCGTCCACTACGACCGGGGGCTGGACTGGTACCAGGCACAGTATTTCGCTGACCATACCGGGAAAACCGTCGGGGGTGAATTCAGCAACTCCTACCTGCTGTCGGAGGTAGCGCTGGAGCGCATCTCCCGGGATCTGCCGGACGTGCGCCTCACCTGCATGCTGCGCAATCCCATCGACCGTGCCTACCTGAACTGGGCGCACATGTACTTCAAAAGCGGTCGACCCCGACAGCATCCGGACACCGACAGCGGCGATCCCATCGATATCCTGCCGAATCCGCCGCGCGGTCCACTGTTCCGGCTCCCCATGGAGATCGTGGGACATCCCAACGGTTGGACCTGGTGCCGGATGTGGTTGGAGCCGGGGCTCTACGCCGCGCAGCTGCGACGAATCCGGCGCCTGGTCCCGGCGCAGCGCATGCACGTGATGCTGTACGACGACCTGTGCTCGAACCCCGAGCACCTGCTGCATCGGTTCTACGGATTCCTCGGTGTCGATCCAGCTTTCCAGCCGGACTGCCTGGGCACCGACATCAACCCCGACACGGCTGAGACCGACCCGGCGAACCTGTCGCCGGAATTGCGCCAGCAGCTGCGCTCTTTCTACCGCGAGGACATCGCGGAGTTATCCGACATGCTCGGTCGCGACCTGTCGGCATGGGGGTAGCACGCCCCGGTCGCCTGACCTACCGTGTGCGACCCATGGCCCGGGAGAGGGTGGCGGTGTTGTCTTGCGCCGGGTGCTCGGCGATGCGCTCCTCGATGATGTCACACCCCAGACCAGGACGTTGTGACAGCTCGATATGGCCGTCGCGGATCACCGTCGGCTCGGTGACGATCTCGTCGCGCCAGGGCACGTCATCGTGTTCGTACTCGAGGATTCTGAAATTCTCTACGGTGGCGCACAGATGCGCCGCCTGCCAACCCGCGAGGGCACCGTGCGAGTTATGCGGCGCGAACAGGATGTCGTAGGTGTTGGCGTAGTCTGCCACTTTCTTTCCCACCGTGATCCCATTCCATACGGTGTCCGGCATGATGATGTCGACGGCGTGGGCCTCCAGATATGGTTTGAACCCATGCGTGCGGTAGAAGCTCTCGCCGATACAGATCGGCGTCGATGTCGACTCACGCACCGAACTGAGCGCCTGCGGGTCGAGAGTTTCCGCCTCCAGCCACAACATATTGAATGGCTCCAGCTCCCGCGCCAGCTTGCGGATACCCACCATCTTGAAAGCGAAAGCCACATCCAGAGCGATGGCGCAGTCCCGTCCCAGCGCTTGCTGCCAGGCGCCCACCCACTCGACGATGCCGTCGAGGGTTGCAGTTGTGATGTCTCCTGAATCCTCGGCCGTGAGCGGATAATTGACCTTCACGTCACGGAATCCCATGCCTTTGATATAGTCGGCGCAGGCGGGGATATCCTCTGGCGAGTGCACGGGTGGCACATCGGGGTTGTGCGGCTGCGAACGACCGCAATGCGTGTAATAGACTCTGATTCGGTCGCGGAACCGCCCCCCGAACAGATCGTACACCGGCACACCGAGAGCCTTGCCCTTGATGTCGAGAAGCGCCGCGTCGATGCCGGAGATGGCCATGTGCGCGACACCACCAAATTGCCGCTGCGTCGCCCGGCACAAGTCGTGCTGGATGCGCTCGGTGTGAAATGGATCGCAGCCGATCACGAGCCCGCCGAGATACTCGATCGCCGCCCGCAGGATCGGCGCCGAACGCACGCAGTTGCACTCGGCATAACCAGTGAGACCTTCGTCGGTCTCGATCTTGATGAAGTTCAGGATGCGCCAGCCACCCTCGCAGGAGTAGACGTCTAGGGAAGTCACTTTCATGGCGAACTCGCGGGATACATGATAGGTAGGGTCGCCGATTCGGCGTCAGCAATGATAGGACATCGGCGTCTCCGGGACTTGGGCATGCCCGAAGATTGCTCGATCTGCTGAGGTTGTCTAGTTTGCCCTGAAACGGAGAATGCCCCATGAGTGCAACCGACGACCAACCCACGAACCTGCTGTTCATCACCAGCGACCAGCAACGCTGGGACACGTTGCCCTGCTACGGGCGTGAGTTCATGCAGACACCCAATCTCGATCGACTCGCCACGGAGGGCATGGTCTTCGAGCAGTGCCATGTACCGGCCCCCTCCTGTGTGCCCTGCCGGGCGGCCCTGCTCAGTGGTCAGTGGCCTTCAACGGTCAGCGGCATGGGAAACAGCTGCCCGCCGGCGATTGCCCCCACGTGGCCCCAACGTCTCGGGGAGGCCGGATTCCACACGACGGCCATCGGCAAGATGCACTTCAGCCCATGGAATGCGATGGGCGGCTTCGACCAGCGCATCATCGCCGAGGACAAGCGTCATGTCTATCTCCCCGATGATCACGTCATGTATCTGCGCGCTCACGGGTTGGAGCGACCCCACCCCACCGATAACCCTCATTACTTCGAATATCACGGGGCCTCCGTTTTCCCGCATGACGCAGGCTTACACGTAGACGGCTTTACCGGCGACCGCGCAACCGACTGGCTGCGGTCCAACGCCCAACGACCCTTCGCCGCCTGGGTGAGTTTCCCCGGACCCCACGACCCCTACGACCCACCCGCGGAGATGGCTGAGATGTATTACGACGCGCCCATCCCGGAACCGGTGGGGTCGCGCGACGAACTGGCGACCAAGCCGAAAGCCCAGGCGCGGGCTGGCAAGAGCAACGCCCGTAGCGCCATGTACCAGATCGACTACACCGCCGCCTCGCCGGAGCAGATCCGGCGCTGGCGCGCCCATTATTATGCCAACATCAGCCTCATCGACGACCGCGTCGGCAAGATGCTCGCCGTCCTGGAAGAAGCGGGTGTCCTCGATCGCACCCTCGTGATCTACACCAGCGACCATGGAGACGCCCTCGGCGATCACGGCATGCCCTTCAAGAGTTTTTTCTATGACTGCATGGTGCGAGTGCCTCTGTTGATGCGCGGCCCCGGGGTGAGCGCGGGGAGCCGCTGTCCCGCCCTGGTCAGCAGTCTCGACCTGGTTCCCCTGTTCTACGACGCGCTGGGCGTGGACAAACCCGACACCCTGCAGGGACAGGATCTACGACCGTTGTTGAGCGATCCGGACGCGCCCTTCCGCGAACACGTCTTCTCGGAAAGCGGCGCCGCCACCATGGTTCGGGATCACCGTTGGAAGTACGCCTACTACCAGACCGGTGAGTCCGAGCTCTATGACCTGGAGGCCGATCCCGACGAGTTGACGAATCTGGCGGCTGGCGAGCATGGGGACGTGGAACTGGAGATGCGCGGTCACCTTCTGCAACACGCCTTCGAGGTCCACCGGGGACAGACGCACACGCCCACCCCGGGAGGGGGACGCACGGACCGATACCGCGCCGAGGTCGAGGCGGAGTATCGCGCCCGCACGGGTCAGTAGTAGGGTCAATCCGCGCCGTCACTCACTCCATGGCAGCGGCACGTCGAAGAATTGTGACATCTCCCGGGCTGCCTCCTGTTCACGCTCGCCGAAGCGGATTCCCTTGGCCCGATACAGCGCCTCCGAGCGTGCTTCCTTCTCGCCCGGCAACATGACTTCGTCGAATCCGGGCAGCGGCGCATACGAGTCCTTGATATGCCCGGTGTAGCGGTCGACTTCGTCCTGCAACTCCGATTGGGGCACACCCACCGACGCCGGATCGATGGCCACCACCGTGCCGCCCTGACGGGCGCGCGACCACTTCTCTTGGATGCCTTCCGCCTCGGGCAGGCTGATCCCGGTCAGACCGCCCCCCAGCAACACCGATGTGGCCACCAGACCTACACTCTTGAAGAACGCCCCCGGCACGCGTGCTGGCAGGTCGGCGAAAGCCTCGTCTCGGTATTCGGATAACGCGTGCGAGACCATGTCGAGGATGATGGCGTGCCCGTCTCCGCCCGGCATGCCAAAGCTCATCGCCGGGCCCCCGGTGAACGCCATCGACGGCTTGCCGTCTTGCTGCTGCTGCCGTCGTCGACCACCCACCCCTCGCCCGCCCTGCACCGAGAAGCCGATGCAACCCTGATCGGTGCACATGCGCGTGTAGTGTCCGGCGGAGCCGTAGTGGCCGATGTGACGTGCGATCGCCAGGCCGATGCCGCCCTGCTTCGCACTGGCGATGGCGATCTGGGTGGCCTGGCTCATCGGTACGTACCCCAACCCACCGTCGCCATCCATGACGACGGACGTCGGCGTCGTAATCACCTGCTTGACGTTGGGATCGGGGTTCAGCCCCCCCTCCTTCAGGTCCCGGCAGTATCCGGGCGCCCGATTGATTCCATGGCTGCGCACGCTGCGCAGATCGCAGTTGGTAACTAGTCGGCTCGTCGTCATCGCCTCCTCGTCGCCGGCGCCGGCGCGGCACAGACACTCGGCGATGAATTCGAGCTCCGACTCTTCTCGCACCAACACGTGTTCCTCAGGCGGTGTATTACGCATCAGCTCCCCTCACGGATTTCCCCCCCATGGCATCGGGTATGTGCGGTCCCAACCGACGCGTCCGTAGTCCAAGCTGCTTGAGTGGGTCAGGTGTCGGCCGGCGAAGTTGGCCTCGTTCATCAGCCGCATAACGTCCGCCAGCAGCAGATGGTCGAGACGGTGGTAGATGTCAGCGCAGTCGGGGTCTCGCGCCCGGTTGTGCTGCTCCTGTGGGTCCTGGCTGAGGTTGAACAGGTGCGCGCCGCCGGCGTAGCGGGCCAGTTTCCACTCCCCGTCAAAGATCATCCAGCCGGAGCGCAGAATCCCGATCACGTGCTCACGCGCCGACGCACCCGCCAGCCCAAGACCGGGTAAGGGCACACCGTCCATGTAGCCGGGCACCGGCCCCCCACTGAGACCTACCATCGTCGCCGTCACGTCCGTGAGTGTCACCAGGTCGTCACGCACCTGGCCACCGGCAATGCCTGGATGCCTCACGATCATCGGCACGTGACAGGAGCCCTCATAGTATGTGCCCTTGCCACCCATGCCGTGGTCGCCAAGATAGTCGCCGTGATCGGAGGACAGGATGATCACGGTGTTGTCCAGCTGCCCCTTGTTCGCCAGGGCTTCCACGATCCGACCGACCTCCACGTCGATCTGCTTCACCAGCCCCGCGTAGTTGGCACGATGGAGCATGTGCGTGTCCGGCGTCGGCGGATTCGGGTTGTTCACCCTGTACCAGGACTGGTGCCCCCGGCCCGTACGCTGAGCCCCACCCCTACCCGACCGCATCATGGCCACGTCCTCTTTGACGGTGGGTGCCGGCTCCGGCATGTCCGCGGCAGCGAAGGTGGCGAACTCGGGCGCCGGGTCGTATTGCGAATGCGGTCCAGGGAATCCGACCATGATGGCAAAGGGTTCGTCGCCGTCATACTCCGTGATCCACTTCGCCGTCTGCACGCCGACCCAGTGGTCGACGGTGCACTCATACGGGAGCGGGCTGATCAATGCCATGTGGTTCTCGTGGTAGGACGGATCGTCGACCATCAACCGTTTGTTGTACCCACGGGCGGCGAGGAAGTGGTGGTAGTCGTCTTCGATGAACCCCCAGAGCTTGTCCTCGGCGATGATCCGCCGCTGGAAACCGAAGCGTTCCTCCCATGGATAGAAGTGCATCTTTCCCGTACTCAGCGTGTAGTAGTCCTGCGCATTGAGCAGCTCCGGCCATGTGCGCAGGCCGCATTGCCCGTAGTCGGGACGCAGCCACTGACTATTGTCCAGTACACCTGTCTTGACCGTGTTCATCCCCGTCAGCAGGGACGCCCGTGCCGGCACGCACACAGGGTGTTCTGAGTAGGCCCGCTCGAAACGGATTCCCTGCTCGCAGAGAGCATCGATGTTCGGTGTGTCGATGAAGTCTGCCCCATAACAGCTGAGGAAGTCGTGCCGCAACTGGTCGGGCATGATGAAGACGATGTTCGGTCGATCTGGCATCGGTCCTCCGTCGGATATGTTGGAACTTATAGAAAATAGACCTGGTTGTCCGTCATCCCCGTGAAGGCGTCGATCACGGTCCAGACACACATGGAAGTGAAGTGCCCGGCGACGAGACCGATGAACAGGGGTTTGCCGCGGCTATACAGACCTGGACCACCATACTTGAGGATCACGAGTTTGAGCAGCCACGAGACGAACACGCTCAGCATGATGATGTCCGTCA